>DATNFP010000001.1:0-10594 GCA_035606335.1 Flavipsychrobacter sp.
AAGGACATCAGACAGGATAGCTGTATTAGTAGATGGAAAATGTCATGCTACAGGCACTTATGAAATGCTTGAACGGTCTGACGATATAAAAATTAAACAGTTTTTTGAATAAATATATGGCTAAACAAACCGTTAATAACTTAAAACTGGGCGTATTCGTAATTGCGGCGTTATTGATACTTATTGTATCACTATATCTCATTGGCAGAAACCAAAGTCTCTTCGGTTCCAGTTTCTATGCGCGTGCGCGTTTTAAAAATATTGGAGGGCTAATGCCCGGCAATAATGTAAGGTTTGCAGGCATACAAGCAGGCACAGTAAAAAAGACAACAATAATCAATGACAGTACGGTAGAGGTATCTTTCCTTATTGATAAAAAAGTAAAACCATACATTCACAAGAATTCAGTTGTATCGATTGGAACAGAAGGACTGATGGGGAACAAGGTATTGAATATAACCCCTAACCCTGAACCTTCTCCAGAAGTGGAAGAAGGAGATTTATTATATACTAAAAGAGCTGGTTATACGGAAGAAATAATGCAGACCTTATCTAATACAAGTAACAATATAGACGCCATTTCAGAAGAATTTAAAGTGACAATAGAAAAGCTGAATAATAGTACGGGAATATGGAACTTGCTTAGTGATACCGACATTGCAAAAGGAATTAAAATGTCAGTTATTAATATTCGAAAGGTTTCAGGGCAGGTAGATGAAATGGCAACATCATTGCGTGCTGTTATCAATGATCTGCAAAATGGTAAAGGCACCGCAGGAATGCTATTAACTAACGAGGCGGCATCCCGGAATTTACAGGATGCCATATCTCATATAAATCACGCATCAAAGGAAGCAGACGATTTGATGAATAAATTGCATAGCGTTGCAGACGATCTGGATGAAAGTATTAATGATGAACATGGCACAGTCCATACATTATTAAGAGATTCCACAGTCTCAATCAAAATAAATAATAGCCTCGATAATATAGAAAAAGGCACCGCATCCTTCAATGAAGACATGGAGGCATTAAAACATAATTTTCTTTTCAGAGGATATTTCAGAAAGCAGACAAAGAAAAATGAAAGTGCAGGTCAATAAGTTTAGGCTATAAAACATTTATGAAATACGCCTGAATATCTTATTTACAGCGCTTACTGCAGTGAATTTATTTCGCAGATCTGAGAAAAGTAATGACTCTTTCATGCCCAGTGCAAGATAAGTAAGTGGCGCAAGGCTTTTATAAAAAAGGTGCAGTACATTATTCTGCAGTTCCTTATTAAAATATATAAGCACATTGCGGCAGCAGATCAGCTGAAATTCATTAAACACCTGATCCGTAACAAGGTTATGTTGCGAAAAAATAATATTCTCTCTCAGATCTTTATGAATAATAGCATTGTCATATCGTGCGGTATAATAAGAAGAAAAATCATCCTTGCCACCCGATTGTATATAATTGAATGTATAATCTTTCATTTGCTTCAGCGGTATTATTCCTTTTCTTGCCTTTTCAAGATTTCCGGGATTTAAATCCGTTGCATATATTTTGCTTCTGTTTAGTAAGCCCTCTTCTTTTAACATAATTGCCATCGAATAAACTTCTTCACCTGTTGCGCATCCTGCATGCCATATTTTTATAACAGGGTAAGTTGCCAATTTTGTCAGCACTTTTTCCTTTAACTCTTTATAGAAGCCTGGATCGCGAAACATTTCAGTGACATTTACAGTAAGCACTTGTAAAAACCAGGAAAAAAATGACTTGTCATTTACGAGAGCGTATTTCAGATCATATACGGCATCAATTCCGGCTGTTTGCATACATCGCGCCATGCGTCGTCGCATAGATGCCTGTGAATAATTGCTAAAGTCATAACCGTAATTCAGGTTTATTACCTGTAGTATGTCTGTTAATTCTTCCGTAGTGATGTTACTATTTCTGCTCATATCCTCATGCTCTATTGAGACAACCAAACTCTGATTAATGACATTAAACGGCTATTGTCAATTGGTTTGGATATATAATCAGAGGCTCCTGCTTGTATCACTTTTTCTCTATCACCCTGCATTGCCTTGGCAGTCAATGCAATAATAGGTAAGCTTATGAAATTAGGATTGGCTCTTATTTTTTGTATCGCTTCATATCCATCCATTTCAGGCATCATAATATCCATAAGCACAATATCTACATCGGGATGATCATTCATCAGATCTATTGCTTCTCTACCGTCCGATGCTGTTAATACATCCATATTATAGTCTTCGAGCAATGTGTTTAATGCAAACACATTTCTTACATCATCATCTGCAAGTAATACCTTTTTGCCATGCAATATTTTATCATCCGAGATATTAGACTGGCTCCGTGGCAAAAAAGCATTTTTAGTATCCTGCACTTTGTACAGGAATAGCTCAAGCTCATCCATGAGCCGGTCTTTGGCATGCGAAGAATCATGTATTATAATGTCAGTCACCTTTTTCAATTCCAGTTCATCTGCTGCAGAAAGATCTTTATCCATGTATATAATTACAGGGACTTCACGTTCTTCAATTAAATGTTTTAAATACTGCAATTGAGTTATCCCTTTTTTCAAATCCTTTCCTATATCCGCTATCAGGCAATCATACTTTTTATTTTCCAGCTTCTTTAATGCGTCTTTTTCAGAAGCACTGTAATCATATTCTACATCAAGGTGTCGTTCACCTATAATTTGTTTCAGAGAATTGTCGTTCAAATAATTGCCCGATAATATAAGCACCTTTTTAATTGTACCTTTTATATAGTTCTTTATCAACGAAAACACATTTTCCAGGTTTTCTTTTTCCACCGGCTTTTTAAGATAAGCAATTGCACCGGGTGCCGAGTTCATAGATTCCTCTCCCGCGGAAATAACATGAACAGGTATGTTTTTAAGCCTGTCGTCCGCTTTTAGTGCCTTAAGCAAAGTTCTGCCGTCAATCACTGGTAATTGTATATCAAGAATAATAGCAGACGGCTTGTATTTGCGTGCATAATAAAAGCCTTCATCACCCTGTAGTGCTATTATAGCTTTATAATTATTGTCCCTTGCAAAATCTCTTAAAATCTGAGCAAAATGGATATCATCTTCGATGATAAGCATTATTCTATCTCCTTTATTTAAATTATGCTTATCGTCCTGCAATTTTGTTTGTTCAATAAAATTCTTGTCTGTGATCCAGAGCGGACTTAAATCATTTTCATCTGTCACAATCGACTGGGCTTGATTTTGAATCCGACTGTCGAAAGGGAAATAAACTGTAAATGTGCTACCCTTACCTTCTTCACTTTCAAGCAATATCTCACCGCCCAGCTTTTTAACCAACTCTTTGCTTATTGACAATCCTAATCCGGTACCACCAAATCTGCGGTTAGTTGATCCGTCTGCCTGCTGAAATGCTTCGAAAATTATTTTCTGTTTATCACGTGTTATGCCAATACCTGTGTCATTTACAACAACTGCCAAGACTTTTTCTGCATTTCTGAGCATGTCATTCGATAATAGTGTAGGTGGGGTAGTAGATTTTAATGACAATGACACTTCTCCTCCCTTTCCCGTAAATTTAAATGCATTCGACAGCAAATTCTTGATTACCTGTTCAAAGCGCAACCTGTCTGTTAATATCTTTTCCGGAAGATGGTCTTCTATATTGATTGAAAATTTAATTGATTTTTCTTCCGCAACAACATAAAAAAGTTGTCGCATATCTTCTGCAATATCATTTACAGCTGCATGCTCAAAGTTCAGATCTATTTTTCCCGCTTCTATTTTTGAAAGGTCTAGTATATCATTAATTAAATTCAGCAGATCATAACCAGATTTATGAATAATATTTGCGTACTCTACCTGCTTGGCCGAAAGGTTTTCATTTTTATTTTCTGCCAAAAGTTTTGCAAGTATCAGCACACTGTTTAAAGGCGTGCGCAACTCGTGCGACATATTTGCTAAAAACTCCGACTTGTATTTGCTTGTTATTTCAAGCTCCTTTGCCTTTTGCGATAACGATTGCCTCGCTATTTCCACAGCCTCATTCTTTTCTTCCAGCTCAGCATTTATTTGTCTCAGCTCTTCTTCCTGCACTTTTAATTCCTCTTCTGATGCTTGTAATATTTCAGCCTGCTGGGTTAATTCTTCATTCGATTGTCTCAGCTCTTCTTCCTGTAATTGCAGATTTTCTTTCTGCTTTTGCACTTGTTCAAGCAGTTGTATGATCTTCTCACGCGCTTCGGCTGCATTAATTGCTACAGCCAGACTATTGGATACATTTTTTAGCAGATCAATTTGCAGGTGTTTAAATGTCCCAAACGTCCCTAATTCTATCACGCCTTTCAATTCTTTATTGAACCACAGCGGTATGCATAATACTTCTCCCGGTTGGGCGTGGCCGCTCGCGGAATGTAACATCCAATAATTTGCGGGAATATTTTTCACTACATGTATACTTTCAGCCTGGGCTGCCGCACCCACAATTCCTTCACCGGGACGATAATGCGCAGATACATTTTCAGGCAGCCCTATTGATGCGCGCATTACCAGGCCATTCTCTTCCTCATTAAAAATATAAATTGCGCCGGCCGGCACCTCGAGATAGGAAACAATACTTTTTAGGATCAATAAAACAAGTGACGACACATCATTAATGCCCTGAAGGCTTATATTTACATTCGACATGCCGGTTAACAACCAGTTTTTTTCATTGCTCTCCCTGTTTAGCATTTCAAGCTCATTAAGATTGTCCTGCAATGCTCCTTCCGCTTTTTTTCTTATTCTGAATTCATTAATTACTGAATAGATCAAAATAAGTATAATGATCTGCACCAGTATTATCCCAACTACCGATACGGTAGAAGATATTTGTGATGATTGGTTGTTGGCTCTTTCTCTTCTCGTCAGCAGTATATTTTCGGCATCCAGTATCGCATTCACACTTACACGTATTGCGTCCATTAATGTCTTTTCCTGGTCTGTTATATTCGTTATTTGTTCCCTGGTATATTTAGAGGCATCATTCTGGTGGTCTCTCCAGAATTGCATTAATTTTCCTATATTATCCTGAAATTGGTGTACGCGCCTTAGCTCGTCAGGGTTATCCTGTACAAGATTGGTCAGGTCACGGAAAGCGGGATCTACTTCAGAAATAGAATTATAATAAGGTTCTAAAAATTTCTTATCACCTGTAGAACGATACCCCCTCCTGCCCGTTTCCATATCTAAGATCAATTTTTGAATAAGCTGTGTCTGGTTCATTACTTTGTAAGTATGATCTACCCAACCTGATTCATTGATTTGTTTTTGGAATGCCTGGTAAGAAATAGTACCGATAAGTGCAGATATTACAAATGCTAATGCAAAGCCAATGTACAACCTGCCTGTGATGTTAATTTTCATATCTTAAGTTAAAAACTTATCCGAGTTAATGATCAATAATAAGCTGGGCTAAATTGCTTGATCCGGGGCTTATTTTTGTTTCAATGGCAATGTAATAGTAAAAGTAGTGCCTTTATCCGGCACACTTTCTACGGATATATAACCATTATGCTTTTCAATTATTTTTTTACAAATTGATAATCCCAGTCCGGTACCCTCAAACTGATCGTGAGAATGTAGTCGCTTGAAGAGCATAAATACCTGGTCGGCATATTTTTGCTCAAAGCCCATGCCATTATCTTTTACATATATTTTTAAATAGTCGCCTGCTATTCTTCCTTTTGATATTTCAGCTAATAATGGCCCCTTCTCAATCTCTGAACAGATAACTATTTTAGGACGATGACCTTCTTTGCAGAATTTAATGGCATTGATGATCAGGTTTTGAAATACCTGGCGGAACTGCCCGGGAATGATCCATACCGAGGGCAAAGGGCTTATATCAAATTCTGCATGTCTTTGTTCAATGTATAATTCCAGGTCTGACAGCACACCATCCAGTAAAGCATTAAGATTAGTCAGCTCAAATTCATCGGTATTAGCAGCAGATCTTGAGAAGGCAAGAATATTTTTGATCAGCAGTTGCATACGTTCTGTTGATTTCATCATCCTTTTCAGGAAGTCTTTTCCTTCTATACCAAGAGCATTTGTATATTTTCTGTCAAGCCTGTCTCCGAATAATATGATCTTGCGAAGGGGTTCCTGTAGATCATGCGACGCTATGTATGCAAAACGTTCCAGTTCTTCGTTTGTAGCCTTAAGTTGGGAAATGTTTTCAATTAATTGTCCATTGAGAGAATTGATCTTTTGTTCAGAAGCTTTTCTTTCCTCTATTTCATTTTCCAGTTTTTTATTAGCGGCTGTAAGTTTTTGCTCTTGTGCTATTAGCTGAAGTTTCTTTTTATGCAATTCAATAAATACTCCCACTTTTGCACGGAGCAGGTCTGCATTAACAGGTTTATAGATATAATCCACGCCCCCCGATCTGTATCCTTTAAAAAGGCTCTCCTCTCGTTTATCATTAGCAGTTATAAAAATAATGGGAATATCTCTAAGCTTCTCCCGCTGATAAATTAAGGTTGCTGTTTCAAAGCCGTCAAGCTCGGGCATTTGCACATCCATTAATATGAGGCTAAAGTCATATTCTTTTAAGAGGATCTTAAGAGCTGCTCTTCCCGAGTTTGCTTTTTTGATGACATAACCGTCCTTTTCAAGTATTGCTTCTATCGAAAAAAGATTTTCTTCACGGTCGTCCACTATCAGAAGTTTAATGGATTGTTTATTTACCAAAAAACTTTCTTCAGATAGTTCTTTCATTTTAAGGAGTGAGTGTTTTTTTGAGAATGTAAAAATACTTTAAAATATAAATCTATGAAATGAAATATACCAAAAATTACATTCGATATTTTATTAATAACTGCAGAATAAACTGTATTTTAAAACAATTTGATTTTCATTGATTAAAATATATAAACTGCCATTACCTTAAAAATGTAGAATTTAGCATCCTTAAAACAGATCTCTCTTATGTACTCTCTTCTTATCATTGATGATGAAGAAAAACATCGTGGTTTACTTGCCAGGTTATTAGCCATTGAAGGATATAAAATATCACAGGCAGGTACGGCCCTGCAAGCCTGGAAACATTTGGAACAGGATGATACTGATCTTGTGATTTGTGATGTAAAGTTACCAGATGCTTATGGCGTTGACCTGATAAAAGAGATCAAAACAAAATACCCACAAACAGAAATAATATTGCTCACAGCTTATGGCAACATTCCTGATGGTGTGCAGGCAATAAAAAATGGCGCATTTGACTATATAGTAAAAGGAGATGATAACGATAAAATAGTCCCTCTGTTAAGCAGAGCCGCAGAAAAAGTAGACCTGCAGCAGAAAGTAAAACGTCTGCAATCACAGTTAAATAAAAAGTACAGCTTTGATAGCATCATTGGTCAAACCCTTACATTACGGGAAGCAATAAAGCTCGCTAAAAAGGTAGCGCCCACAGATGCCGCTGTGCTTCTTACGGGGAAAACGGGCACAGGTAAAGAAGTATTTGCATCCGCTATTCATTATGAAAGTTTGCGTGCAGCCAACCCTTTTGTGGCCCTCAATTGCAGTGCGTTCAGCAAGGAGATATTAGAAAGTGAGCTGTTTGGGCATAAAGCAGGTGCATTTACAGGAGCTATCAAGGATAAGAAAGGCATGATCGAAGAGGCAAAAAATGGCACCTTATTTCTGGATGAAATTGGCGAGATCCCTCTTGAGCTACAGGCCAAATTACTAAGAGTGCTTGAAGATGGCAGTTACTACCGTGTTGGAGATACCAAACAGTACCAGGCCAATATACGGCTTGTAGCTGCTACTAATCGCAACCTGCTTGAAGAGATAAACATCGGACATTTTCGCTCAGACCTTTATTACCGTATTGCTGTATTTACTATCGAGCTTCCTACACTACGGGAAAGGATCAATGACATCCCATTACTCGCAAAACATTATCTGGAACAATTTTCCATTAAGACGAACAAGAGTATTACCTCCATTTCAAAAGAAGCAATGCATGCTTTGCAAAATAATGAATGGCGGGGCAACGTGCGTGAGCTAAAGAATGTAATAGAGAGAGCTGTTATATTGGAAGATACAAATACACTTTCTATCACCAGCCTTCCATTCGAATTACAGGAAACGATTGCCAGGTTTTCATCTAATGGCTCACTTTCTGCTTTTCATCTGGCAAGTGTTGAAAAGCTACATATACAAAAAGTGCTAAACTATGCTGGTGGGAATAAAGCTGAAACCGCGCGCTTACTTAACATAGGCCTTGCCACCCTATACCGTAAAATTGAAGAGTATCAACTTAAATCGTAAACAACTATACTACAGGGACATCAATTTTCTCATTTCGATAATTTCCTATCATTTTGATAAAACAACTGATATGGAATAGCCCGCCCTATATGCCAGAAATATGGGTTTCAGTACCAATCGTCAATTTTTAACATTACTAAAATATTCATGGCATTCTATTTGGTATTATATCTTAAAACCGATTAGAAATGATCAACCAATTCGAAGTTCCGATGTATCTGAAGGAAGCTCTTCCTGAAATAGAACAGGACTTGAACCATACAGATAACCCTGCTAATGCCTACCAATCCATACATATATTTCTTGATTATACTTTCAGAAAAGTAAAAGAGCACAATATGGCGGTAGTGAAAAAGTGTTTTTCCGTTGCTGAGAAATTATATAGCAAAGGAAATAACGTGGTGAAATGCGCAGTAGAAAATATTTTTGTCTTTTCGCTTTCCCATTTACCAGCAGAAAACCCAAATGATAAGAAGATGATTATGGGATTAATTCCCGGTTCCTTATACTCAATTTACATGCAACAGGTACTGCACCCTGGTCTATAATTTAAATTATTCTCTCCTCAATTCAAATTAAATACAGAAATAGAAATGGACGATGTTTTTTGGGTTATGGTTGCTAACAGCAATCACCTGATTTACTCCCAATCAATTTGCGATGAAATGGCAGCATCAGCCTTAGCTCGTGGTACAGGTATTTCAAAACGTTCTCCTCAGCAATTGGAGCAGAAAATGATGGCAGGTGAAGCTGTGATCGCTGTCACAGGCGATGGCAGATGGGCAGGCTTCTCTTATATAGCAAGCTGGGATGACGGAACATTTGTATCCAATTCAGGCCTTATCGTAGCTCCAGAGTTCAGGAAAAGTGGTATAGCTACACAAATCAAGAAAAAAATATTCGAGCTAAGCCGTAAAAAATATCCAGATGCAAAAATATTTGGGTTAACTACGGGTGCTGCGGTAATGAGAATAAACAGCGAGCTTGGTTACGAACCGGTAATCTATTCAGAGCTTCCTAAAGAAGAGGCTTTCTGGCAAGGTTGCAAAAGCTGTGTAAACTTTAATATTCTCCAGAGCAAGGGATATAAATTCTGTCTTTGCACTGCTATGCTCTATGATCCAAAAGAACATTTAGAACAATCAATACAACAGGTCTGCATACCGGCAGCATAACATAACTATCGTTTATTTAACCCACATTCTCATTTTGAGAAAAAGCTTATCAATTTGATAAGCTTTTTTGTTTTATAGCCACACTTTGTAATTAGATTTTCAGCTCGAAAAACATTACCAGTAAGAGGCTTGTCAATTGTTTCTATCCAATACCACACATTCTGGTACATATTTGGCCATTTCTCTTTTCAAATCATAATTATGGTTACTCTTTTATTATTACTCACGGGGCTTGTATGCTTTGTTTTACTCTTTAAATCTATTGACTGGTTCGAAAAAATTTAGAAACTATGACAGCACTATTCATTGTCGCAATCCTGACCTTCATTTATATGGTCTATGTATTAATCAAACCAGAAAAGTTTTAAAACGGAATAATTATGCAACACGAAATGCTAGGCATTATAGCAATGTATGTAATCACACTGGTGCTGGCTATACCATTAGGCAGATATATTGCTAAAGTTTACAGCAACGAACATGTATGGACTGACACCTTATTCAATCCAATAGAAAAAATATTTTTTAGGCTCTCTCATATAGATGCTACCCGGGAAATGAATTGGAAGCAACACATGGTTGCTTTGCTCACAATTAATTTATTATGGTTTCTATGGGCAATGTTTTGCCTGATGAACCAAGGATGGCTTCCATTAAATCCAGATCACAATCCATCTCAGACCTCAGATCTTGCATTTAATACAGCTATTTCATTTATAGTGAACTGCAACCTCCAGGATTACAGCGGCGAAACCGGAGCTTCCTATTTCTCACAGGTATTCTGTTTACAATATATGCAGTTTGTATCTGCTGCAACTGGCATGGCTGCTGCCGCAATAGTATTCAATAGCCTTCGCGACAGAACAACCGATAAATTAGGCAACTTCTATAATTATTTCGTTAAGAGCCTTATACGTATTTTACTACCGCTTTGTATTGTAATGGCATTGATACAAGTCTTCAATGGTTCCCCCATGACATTTCATGGTAAGGACGTAATGACAAGTGTGCAAGGCGATACAATGAATGTAAGTCGTGGTCCTGTAGCCGCCTTTATGGCAATAAAACACCTCGGTACTAATGGGGGCGGTTT
>DATNFP010000002.1:0-44622 GCA_035606335.1 Flavipsychrobacter sp.
TTCATATTATCTATGCCGTGTCCTTTTTTCACATTATGGATATCAAATCCCTGGCCATCATCCGTGAGTATTAATTGCAGTATATCTTTTCTTCTCAATATCACCTCAAGCCTCACATTCTTGGCGCAGGCATATTTCAGAATATTATTCAATGCCTCCTTAAATATCATGATCAGATTACGGCTCACATCCAGTGGCAGGCGGTATTGCCTCCATCTTTCATCTGAACCCATAAACATAAAATCAATTTCGGTATCCTGAAACAACTCACCGCCAAAATCGCGTATACGGTGCAATATTTCGTACAGATTATCATTGGCAGGTTTCAGTGACCATAATATGTCCCTGGTACCGCTGTATAGTTGTCCTGTATTATCCTGTATCTGGTCAAGTATCCTGTTTACATCAGGTGTCAGATGAGGTATCTTCGTTTTTAAAACGTTTGTCAGCACATTGATACGGGTCAGTTTATTGCCTACTTCATCATGAAAATCTTCAGCAGTGCGAAGGCGTATTTTAGTCTGCTCTTCAGAACGCAGCTTGGCAAGCAGCCGCAATCTTCTTTGCTTTCTACTATTAACAACGTACTGAAAAAATATACCCAGCAAAATACAGGCGCCTAAAATTATAAGTCTAAACCAGCCCGTTTTCTCAAAAGGTGTAATGATCTCGAAAGGATATGTAAATTCTTTTATATTTTTGCCGTGAGGAGCAGTATTGCTTTGTACCCTGAATACATATTTGCCAGGTGGCAACGCGGAATAAGTAACAGAATTTACAGGCGACCAGTTAGACCAAGGAGCGTCCAGACCATCTATATGATAGCGATAGACCAATTGCTGGTCGCCGCTCAGCGTTATAGCCCTGAATGTGAAAGTGATATTATTTTTCTTATACGGCAAATGAAGATCGTAAGGAATATTATACCACCTGTCCATACTATCGTAATAGCTGGTATCATTTATATTCTCCCCAAATAATTTCACTGATTCAAGCACTATGCTAACTGGCTGCTGGCCCGCTACTGTAGTATGCGGGATGTAATGCACAGCACCGTTTGTAGTACCAAACCATATGCTTCCATCCTGCATTTTATAAACAGCATTATGGTTGCTTTCCATGCCTGTTATTCCTTGTTGTTTACCGTAGAATGTTATCACGCGCTCACCATTATTCCCTACACTTATTCTATGTATGCCATATCCTGTTCCTAACCAGATATTACCATCATTATCTGTAACTATGTTATAAATAAAGTCTGACTGCAAGCCATTTTCTTTATTGAGTGTAAATGATTTCTTTGTTTTTAAATTATAACAGACTACTCCATTATCACTGGTTCCTATCCACAGCTCGTCGCCACGCAGTGTAAAGCAAAGCGCCATTGAGCTATCGGCTGCATTGCCCAATTTTATTGGCACAATATTCCCTCCGGTATATAATTTCACACCACGTGTTACTGCAATTAATTCGCTATCATTTCCAATTTGTATAAAGCCCATTACTTCGTCATTCAATGGGATGCTTTTAAATGTATCATGGTCATAAAGCACCGCACCATTTAAAAAACCGATCCATAAATGCCTGGGAGTATCTACATGCAAGCATGATATTGCGTCCGATGGAAAGTGATGTTCCGGGTACATATAAGACTTAAAGATCTGGTCATAGCTCCACAAGCCACCATTTCTTGTACCTACCCATAGCTTGCCTTCATACATAAGCATTGAAGTAATGGTAGGAACCGGGTTAGATGGAAAAGCTATGGGATTCACCTTACCATCTTCAAAAGTATACAAGCCTGCATCGTATGTACCAATAAATAACCCGCCGTTTCTGTCCGAAGCTATGCCCTGCACTTGCGCACTTGGCAATCCCATGCTTTCATCGAGCACTGTAAATTGCGTACCTGAAAATCTGAAAATTCCTTGTCCGTCCGTAGCAAACCATACATTTCCTTCTGCGTCCGTCAGCACGTTGTAGATAGTATTATCTGTAAGCCCGTTGTGTTTATTATAATACTGGATGGTGTTGTCAGTTAAGCGTATGGCGCCATTACTAGTACCCATCCATAGCGCACCGTTATCATCCTCTGCGATAGAATATATTTGAGGTAGTGAATATAAAGGCTGCTTATTTAATAAGGCTACTGCTATACTATTTTGCACGATCTTATATAAACCCACATTTGCCGCAAGCCATATTTGGCCCTTTCTATCCTTATACATTTTATACACAAAGGGTTTTCTATCCATCGCAGGTGGCACGGGGATAACAAGACTGTCTATTTTACCATTATGATATTTGTATATCGCTCCTCCTGCTTTCGCTATCCATAAGTTGTTGCCTTCAGTGAGAATGGCCGAAACAAATACGCCAGGTTGAGGCAGTTCAAATTGGCTTATATTCTCATTTGCTATGCTGTACAGCTTGCCACTGGCCCTGCACCAAACCGTATCATTATTCCCAAATCTAATGTCCATCACCGAGATCATATTCGCCGCATTATCTTTCTCATCCTGGAAAACATATTGCTTAAAATTTTTACCATTGAATCTCGAGATACCTCTTTGTCCGCCTATCCACAAGTCTCCTTTATTATCTATTGCCAATGTGCTAACAATGTTGCTCAGCATCCCATTGTGCACAGAATAATTTGTGAACTTCTCCCCATCATAACGTGATAACCCTCCGAATGTACCTATCCATAAATTGCCATATTTATCCTGCACTAATGAGGTTGCCTGAGATTGTATCAATCCATTTTCAACATTCAGATTAAAAAATGGATAACGCTGCGCTAATAATTTGTTGGCACATAATAAACACACTACGACAATAAGCAAATACACCTTGTGCACCCCCGACCTGATATATTGTTCTGTCCTCATTTTCGGTAGTGAAATTAACTTATATACCTGTAATCTGCTATTAAGTACATGTATCTTTTTTATAGCGATTCTGTAAATCACCCTTGGTGGGTGAAGGCCTGGAATATTACCCGCAATACATTTGAGTAGTCAATGATTAAGTATGAAAAAGTGGCTGATATGTTTAAATTTATTTATACTCTGTGCAAATTATTGCATAGCGCAAACGATCTCTGGTAGCGTATCCGGAAAGATATTAAACAAACAGGGAAAGCCACTTGCAGCAGTAAATGTTGTATTGCTTCATGCTAAAGATAGTACACTCGCAAAAGCAGATCTTACTAATGACAACGGAGTGTTCGATATAGTATCTGTGAAGGAAGGAGAATATTTATTGAAAGCAACTTTGCTAGGATATACAGCCTATTCATCTCAAACAATAAATGTAAAAGGCACTTCTGTGAAACTGGCAGATATTGTTATGAGTGAAAGTAATACTGCCCTCAAAGAAGTAACCGTAGCGGCAGCAAAACCATTCATAGAAGTACATGCTGACAAAATAGTTGTGAACGTAGAAAATAGTATCGTTAGCGCAGGTTCTTCGGTGATGGATGTACTATCCCGCTCCCCGGGTGTAACAGTAGATAATAATGACAATATAAGCCTGAAAGGCAAGCAGGGTGTTAATGTAATGATAGATGGAAAGATACAGCCGCTCTCCGGTGAAGACCTTGCCAATCTGCTGAAGAGCATGCCATCCGGAAGTGTTGATAAAATCGAGATCATCTCTAACCCTTCAGCAAAATACGATGCGGCTGGAACAGCAGGAATTATCAACATCAAAACAAAAAAAGATAATCGCATTGGTCTTAACGGCAGTGTAAATGCCAGCTATGGACAAGGCGTTTATCCAAAAACTAATGAAGGCTTCAACATAAATTACCGCAATAAAAAATTCAATGTTTATGCAAACTATAATTCTTCTTTCAGAGAAGGAATGAGCCGCGTAACATTCGACCGTAAGTTTTTTGCAAACGGAATATCACAAGGTGCTTACGATCAAAACAATTATTCAACACTGCAATTTCAAACCAATCTGGTTGGTACAGGAGTAGATTACAATGTGTCTTCAAAAACGGTTGTAGGTGTATCTCTTACGGGAGAAACTTTTTATCTCGGCACAAAAGGATATTATTTTTCTAATGTGCTCGATGAAAGTTATCAGCCGCAATCGTATTTCATCACTGACAATACTTCTTCAGGCAACTGGTATAATTATACAGCAAATGTTCATCTGAAACATTCATTCGATAGCACAGGCAAAGAGCTGACAGTAGATGGTGATTACGCACGATATTGGAATAGAAATCATCAGGATTTTACAACGGATTACTATCTGTTAGACGGAACAATGCAGCAAGCTCCCTTTTTATTACACGGCGATATTACAGGCCTCACGCAAATTCGTTCATTCAAGGCCGATTACGAAAATCCTTTAAAAAATGACGCAAGTTTCGAAGCAGGCATAAAAACAAGTTTCGTAACTGCCGACAATATGCCTCTTTTCTATGATCGAAGCTCCGGTTCCAGCGTTTTCGATCCAGGTGTAAGTGACCATTTTATATACAACGAAAATATCAACGCGGCTTATGTCAATGCAAACAAAAACTGGAAGAAATGGAGCACACAATTGGGCTTGCGTGCAGAACAAACTATAGTGCATGGAGATGAAAAAATTACAAACCAGACATTCGAAAAAGATTATGTGCAGCTTTTCCCCAGCTTCGCTGTACAGAACCATATTAATCAGCAAAATGACCTGGGACTTACACTGAGCAGACGAATTGAAAGGCCAGGGTACGAAGACTTAAATCCATACATATTCTTCGTCGACCCAAGTACTTATAAAGAAGGTAATCCTTATCTCAACCCTGCTCTTACCTATTCTGCAGAATTATCTCATGTGTATAAGCAAAGGCTCATCACTACATTTACATACAGTGTAACAAATAACGTAATAGCCCTTGTGATTGAGCCAAGCCCCACTCAAGATAAAGTCACCATTCAGACAAATCAAAACCTCGCCCGAATGTTCTACTATGGTTTTAGTGGTGCATATACCATTCCTATATTTAAATGGTGGAATAATGTAACAAATTTCGATGCCTATTATGCCAGATACCAGGGCAATCTCGCTAATACTATGCTGAATAGTGGCAAGCCTACTTTTGACATAAATACAATTAACAGCTTCGTATTGCCAAAAAACTGGTCAGCAGAATTGAGTGCATTTTATCAGGCTCCTCAGCTATATGGTTATTTAAATCTTAATCAACTGTCAATGATAAGTGCCGGGATACAAAAAAACCTGTTCAGCAAGCGCGTAACTATAAAGCTGAATGCAACAGACATTTTCTGGCATGGCAATTCAAGTGGCACATCCATTTTTACTAATTATTATGAAGTGTTTAATTCCCGCCACGATACCCGGCAGGTTACGCTGGCATTTGTTTACCGTTTTGGCAAAAAAACTGTCTCCCCGGTACGTAAACACAGTGGCGGCGCGGAAGAAGAAGAAAAACGGGCACAAAGTAGCAGTACTTAACAATTAGAATAACCACAACCTATAAAATTTTATAAACCCGGGCTGTGCTTACAGCTTTATAAACCCTCTGGCATCATATCCTGCAACCAATAACCAGAGGGTTTTTATTACTATGAATATATTATAGAAATAAACTATAAGTATTAAAATAGAAGTTCTTTGAAAGTTTATTAGCCACCATAATGACATTAAATTAATATAAATGTCATTGATTTTAAAAAATATTGAGGGGGTTGCCCTAAGATTTTCAGCAGTTGGTTCGTCTATACAATCATTAAGGCGAGACAATTTCAGCTGATGCTCTTATAAACCCTGTTTTTTCATAAAAAACTAGCGATATTGTGATACATTTTTAGTTTAAAGATTTAGTAAGGTACCAATGCCGGTATATTCTGAGCAAGAAATAATAAAAGGGTGTAGGAATCACAACAGGGTATTCCAGGAATACCTGTATAAGACCTACTACAGCCTTTTCTTAAAAATATGCGCGAGGTATGCCAAGAATATGCAGGATGCTGAGCAGTTACTAAATGACGGATTTTTAAGGATTTTTGCTCACATTGATAAATATGGTGGAACTGGATCGTTTGAGGGCTGGATGAAAAAAGTAGTTGTTAATACCTGTCTTGATTATTTAAGAAGTAGCGCTTTCAAGTCATCTATGAAAATGCACTTCAATGAAACAATGGTAGAAAAGGGTTCGGCTACTGCAAGCAACAATGGAATTGAAAAAATTGAGTTTAAAGAGCTGGTTAACATGATACAGTCATTGCCGGCAATGACACGTACCGTTTTTAACCTGTTCGTATTTGAAGGCTATACGCATAGCCAGATCGCAGGACTGTTGGAGATAAACGAAGGGACATCGCACTGGCATGTACATAATGCGAGGAACATACTTCAAAAAAAAATGACAAAAGTAAATTTTGAAAAACCGTTATATGAGCACAAACGAATTTGATGAACTGTTAAAAGGCAAGTTCGATCAAAATGACTTTGCATACAACGCGGAACATTGGGACCGGTTGTCTCGGCAGCTTAGTGTCCTTGAGAAACGAAAACCCGCAATAACCGTATTGTGGTGGAAAGTAGCTAGTGTGGCAGCAACTGTAGCATTAGTAACTACTATTACTGCTTATATATATAAGACAAATGTTGCCCCCAAACATAGCAACATTGCTCAAACACATATAAATGTCCCCGCAAATGCCCCTGTAGATCAGCAAAATATGCAGCAGCCTGCCATGCAGGAACCTGCTGACAATGTTGCAGCTATACAAAAGAATACTGGCAGCAAGTCTGGCTTTAGAAATGTAAAACGTAGCAACACCAACAATGGGTTTAATTCTCAGGTAACAAAACAATACAATAGCAATACAGTCATTACTCAGAATAATACAGTTGCTGTTCAGGCTATCCCTCCGGTTAATGCTGCTCCGGTCAATAAACAAAACCCCGTTAATAATATTAGTGCGATATCCCCGGCAATACAGCCTAAAAGCAGTCAGGAACAGCACAATATCAATATAGCTTACAACCTCGATTTCACATCTGGTGATAATGGCAAAGAAGAAAAATATGCAGAGTTGAAAAAAGTGATAATAAGCGTAGCTGGTGGAGTACATTACGTAAGCAGCAGCCCTGGCTATATGGTGGGCGCTAATGCACGTAAAAGGCTGAGTGATAAGTTCTACCTGGAAGCAGATGTAGCATTTTTGAGCAACAACAACACCCAGACTACCACTACAACTACTACAATTCCTGCGGAAAATAACTCAAACCCCATAAGCTCTAACCTTCAGACAGGATTTGCTTCAGGCACTCCTGGCACATCTGTTCCATCCGCATTTAAGACAAGCGGCCCCAGCCAACCGTCAACTCCATCACAGAGTGGAACTAATTTCAATACATCCACAAGTAAACACACTCCTACCGCTACTACAAAAGTCACATCAAAAAAGAATCTGTACAATTTCAACTATTTGCAGGTTGCTCCACAGGCAGGGTATAATATATCCCACCGCCTTTCTGTAGGTGTAGGTGCTGATGTTGAGCAATTATTGCAGAATAACCAATCTTCCGCAGACATTGCAAGCGGACAGGTAAAAGCAGCGCCCGATATGAACGTTGGTATGATTGGAAAAACTGAATATTCTCTAACCAATAGGCTGAAAGCAGGTGTATTGTATAGAGGTGATGTGAATGGTCTATTCTCAAAGAGTGATAAATACGTTAATCAAAGCTTCATACAGTTTCAATTAAAGCTTGCTATTTTTAATAAGTAGCTACTAATTTTTCTTTATGGAACTGCATACGGCAAGGTTAAATATCAGGGATTTAACTTTTGCTGACTTAGATGATATTCATGATCTGCACTCAAGGCCGGAATCCGATGAATACAATACTTTAGGCATTCCTGAGACTATAGATATAACCAGGCACATCCTGAATGAATGGATTACCGCGCAAAATGATGATCCGCGCATCTCTTACATATTTGCTGTCGAGCTTATTGAATCCCATCAATTTATTGGGCTGATATCGCTAATAAGAAGCACATTAAAATACAATTCAGCAGAAATATGGTATAAGATCCATCCTGATTACTGGAAAAAAGGTTACGCGACAGAGGCTATAAGGGAATTACTGCACTTTGGCTTCAATAAGCTTCATCTGCATAGAATAGATGCAGGTTGTGTAATAGAGAATATAGCATCCATAAAAGTGCTTGAAAAAATTGGTATGACAAGAGAGGGAAGCAAGCGTATGGCAATCCCCATCAGGGGTACCTGGCGGGATAGCTACGAATATTCGATCCTTGAAGAAGAATATGAAGTAATACACAAGCAATGGTTGCGTAAAACTTCATAAACTAACTTCTAAGTCAATAAATAGACTCTTTTTTTTAGAGCAATGTTTTGCGTGCTTTTTTTCCCACACTCTTTGCAGCAACTGTACTTTCGCCAAGCACGTTCTGAATACGCTTGCGTGCGTCATCATTCAACCCCTTTACTTGTTTGCTCACCATCTTGGTAAGATCTGTAAGTTTACTGCTGGTAGATTTAGTAAGATCACTAAGTTTATCTTTCCATTTATCCGCTCCGTCTGCTACATTTTCCCGTAATTCTTTTCCTGTATCTGTAAACAAAAGTGCTACAGCAACACCTAATGCTGCAAACAAAATGATTTTTGAAGTTTTCATGGCTATTTTAGTTTATTGATTATCCTTTTATCACTGAAAATAATCATGCCATATCCGGTAAACTATAAAACCAGCCCTATACCTAATACCACCAGGGACAAGGCTAAAACAAATAAACCAATGTATAAATAATATTATTCCTTTAGCCGGCCGTGTTATCCCTTTCCCCGCCGCAGCTGCAAAAAAGCCTCCGCTGATTAATATAACTGCAATAGGAAATGCAGAACGTAATACTCCTTTCCACATATCATCATATGGAATTGTATCTATTAGCATCAACTATGCTTTCAAAATAATGTTTTATTGCAAGCAAGAGATTGGCGATTGAGGTAATAATACATTGTCTGGTTTCAGATCATTCCAGTACACCTTCCTTTATCTCGTTCCATAATGCTTTGTAACACGTTGTTGCATAGCTGGATGGAGCAAAAGCTTCAACAGGAGCATTATGCAAGCCCATTTTTTCAATATCCGAAAGCGTTGGTATATAGTATTCAAAAAAGTGCTTGTCTTTATACAGTTGCTTCATTACGTCGTTATGCATATTCTTTCTTATATCCACCATGCTGAAGAAGCACATTAATTTTTCAACGCCTATAGCCTTGTCTTCAAAGTAGTTTTTTACAAGCTCATAAGTACGTATAGATAGTGTCGTTGGTATCACCGGCATCAGAACAGCATCCGATGCGTAAAAAACATTTTCAGCTACTAAGTAAAATCCCGGAGGACAGTCTATAAATACAAAATCATAATCATCTTCTAGTGACTTCAACAAATTTTTCAGGTATTTTTTAGATGAATTTTGCTCTTCAAGCAATAGGTCCATTTTTCTCGCAGAAATATCTGCAGGGATAATGTCTAACCGTTCATAATCTGTTTGCATAATTGCTTCGTCCAGGGTAGAAGCACTCTCTATTATCTTCTTCACATTAGCTTTTACCTTTGGCTGTGCTTTATAGTAAAAACTGGCTGCACCCTGCGGATCCAGATCCCACAATAGCACCCTATACCCGTTTTTTGCTGCCATATAAGAAAAGTTGACACACGCAGCGGTCTTACCTACACCTCCTTTAAGATTGTACAATGAAGCAATAAACATGGCTTTAACTTTTGGAACTACTACCCCTTATACGATAGATGGCTAAAGCTAAGATATTATATTGTTTTTTACAATGTCGCTTGCCTGCCTCTATGTTATTTATCTGCGCTGGTCTTTGCGGATTTGCCACCTACGTTAAATATACGGTAAGCTAAAGATGTTCCTGCATCATCAGCTTTTTGCCAGGCAAAGCCCTGTCTGTCTACAATATAGTTCCCGTTTTTGTCTATCACGTAGTATTGAATATCCTTTTTTTGCCCATTGCGGATAAAAATAATAAATACATCAGGCGCAGCAATGGAGCTGTTTGTCACCCAGTTTATGTTGCAAGACTTCAATCTGTCCACTACATCTTTATCCACATCACCGCTTATATGCAGGTTCATATTCATTTGCATACCTGTGAATGGCAATAATTGCGGATAGAGTTGATACATGCGATACATCCAGTCATTATAAGCATCTTTATCATCACGGTCTTTGGCGCATTCTGCTTCAGCCTGAAATACACGCGCTATGAACAGCTTCTCGTAGTTCTGGTCTATATTGGACTCACGTAGCAGCCCATCCAACATTATCCTGGCATCTTTATATTTCCCTTCCTTCATCTCAAGCCTTGCAACGAAAAATTCAAAGTACTTGTGTATATACCTGCGATCGTCTGTTTGAGCCTCCTTTCTAAACTGGTCAAGGAAGAATTGTGTACTAAAATCACGGATCAGGTACCATATCTCATCCCATGTTACAGTACTTTCAGTAGAGAACAATTTATAGATTACCCTGTCTCTCTCAGGATTCTGCGAAAACTGGTTGATGATGAGAAACTGTTGTAAATATTTTTCGCTAAGCAGTTCAGCCATATTTGTTAATACCTTGGGGTTGTACCACCAGTTCTTATTTTCAAATTTCTGCATCTGCCATTCATCAAGCTTATTCATTAGTTTAATAAGCTGTATACTGAAGTCGTAATGACTTTGGCCTAATGTAGTGCCTATGTGTAATTCTTTAAAATTGGCAGCCTTGTCTACATATCTGTTCGCCTCGTCTACCTGCCCATCGTAAAGCATACATCTTGCAAGTGCTATATTATACCATCCAAAACCCGGTGTAGAGCCTGCAGCTTTTATCATATCTTTCATTAGCTCGCTTCCGGTTTTGGGCAGTGCTTTGTATATATCTATTATCGAGCTGTAATAAGCCCATTCCTGCAGTCGCTTATCACCTGCATCCTGCATAGCTGCCTGCTTATATTCATCCTCAGCTGTTCTGAAATCTCCACATATCGACATGAATGTAGCATAGTTGTTATGCGGAAAGATCGGGCTTTTCTTAAGCAGTCCATAATAATAGGCTGCGGAATCTATATTCAGTGCATAGCTATACAATATGCTCTTGTAATGATACACACCCATCTTATCCAGGTCGTCGTAACCCGGGCGAAATATTTTGCTGTTTAGCGCTTCATTTCTCAATATGCTGCGCATTTGCGAATCCAGGTATAAATTCGCCAGCTTCTCATTTGCATCTATTGAATTTTTAAGAAAAGGATATTTCTCGCTGGTATAAAAGCGATTGCGGTGGACTGTCCATCCCAGGTAATCATAGGCATCCATATACCAGTCGCGCTGGAAGTTCCATTTGATGAAACGGCGTAATAGTGTATACACCTTATCCGGCTCTTCCATGTTGCTATAGCAATTCATAAGATCAAGTGCTATCAGCGAATAATCAACTTCGTACTTTACAATAGGTATATACTCCATGACATTACTGGTACGGGTGGCAAGTTGCTTTTTAAAATCTCTTTCCTCCAGCCGCAATGCACGCTCCAGTGGTATAGATGCGTTTTTAAAACCAAGGTAATCAGCAGCATGATTGTATTTGTACACCCCTTCAAACATCCAGCCCACATAATAGGTACTATCTATACGCAGAAATTCGCGTGAGCGGGGAAGCGCATCTTCACCATTCACATCTACGCCCATCCGCTTCGCATCTATTTCATATCGTTGTGCTGCTTTGGGGCTCTTAGGCTGTAAAAGTTGTAATTGCTGTATCTGTTGCTGCTGTGTCATCTGGGCATAGACATTGCCCGCACACAACATTATAATAAGGTTGTGATATGTGAATACGCGATAAAGTTTTTTTGCCAAAATGCCCATCTGATAATCAGCTATTTGCAGTATTCCGAAAGTCAGAGTTTATCTATCGTGCATACAATTTTAATTTTGCCAGCCTTTCTGTCTCTTTATTAATGATTCCATCCAGAGCCTTTAGGCGGCCTTCCTTGTTTCTATATATCAGGCGATGCTCCAATACAGCTCTTGCAAGATCTTTCACATCATCCTCTATCACAAACGTTCGGCCCTTTACCAGTGAGTAAGAACGTAAACATTTTAAAAATGCAATACCACTACGGGTAGATGCACCTAATGTAATATCTTCATGGGCACGGGTGCTACGCACAATATTGCTCACAGCCTTCATTATTTCATCATGTACAAATACTTGTGCAGACTGTTCCTGCAGTGATATTAGATCCTGCATGCTTAATACTTGCTGCAGGTCCACGAGATTTTGGGCTATATCCAGGTATTCACGGTAGATATTTAATTCTGTTTCTTCATTTACATACCCGAAATAGATCTTCATGAAGAAACGATCAAGCTGTGCCGCAGGCAATGGATAGGTACCTTCCATTTCTATAGGGTTCTGTGTGGCAATGGTAAAAAATAAACGTTCCAGCAGCAATGTCGTATCACCTACGGTTATTTGGTGTTCCGCCATCGACTCCAGCAATGCGCTTTGCACCTTCGGAGAAGCGCGGTTTATTTCATCTGCAAGCAACACATTACAGAACAACGGTCCTTTCTTGAAAATAAATTCTTTATTGCGGTCATCAAATATGTGAGTACCTATCAGATCCATCGGCAACAGATCAGGAGTAAACTGTATGCGTTTAAAAACCACATGCTGCCCTTCCCGCTCGCCACTGATACATTGTGCAAGCGTACGTGCAAGAACTGTCTTACCTGTTCCTGGATTATCTTCCATCAGCACATGCCCCCCTGCCAGCAGGCATGTTACTACCATTTCTATCTGCGAGCGTTTACCGCGAATTACTTTCTCTATCTGGTTAATTAAGTGCTGTATTGATTCCGTTGCATTAATAGTAACGGGTTCAGAAATTGGCTCCATTAGTCAAAAATAGATTTATACAAGTTTACTATTTTATACTGTTGTATACTATAGATGCGTTGTAATTTTTTGTGAAAGAATTTAACTCTTTCTGCATCTTATATTTAACAATATGCTTATTTGCTCTGTAATCTTATAATAGGTACGATCATTTCTTCAAGCGATACCCCGCCATGCTGAAAGGTATTGCGGTAGTAATTCACGTAATAATTGTAGTTATTGGGATAGCAAAGAAATACATCTCCTTTCGCAAAAATAAACGTAGAGCTTACATTAGGCCTTGGTAGTCCTGCTATACGTGGGTCACGGAAAGCAAGCACATCCCTCTCTTCATACTGCAAATTGCGCCCGTGTTTATAGCGGAGATTAGTAGTTGTTTGCCTGTCGCCGATACATTTGCTCGGTGTTTTTACACGTACAGTGCCATGATCTGTTGTAACGATCACATTGATATTCTTGTCCGCGATCTTTCTTAAAGCACGATACAATGGGGAATGTTCAAACCAGCTAACAGTAAGAGAACGATAAGAAACTTCATCACCTGCCAATTCCTTAAGCACTTCCATTTCTGTGCGTGCGTGGGATAGCATATCCACAAAGTTGTACACGATAACGGTAAGATCATTTGAAAGATAATTGTGGATATTATCTTCCATAAGTTTCCCATCGTCATTGTTCGTTATTTTCAGGTACTGCCATCTCAGCTTATCCAACTTTAGTTGCTTTAGCTGGTTTCTTAAAAAGGTCTCTTCATACAGATTCTTGCCACCATCCTCATCATCATTTTTCCACTCCATCGGGAATTGAGCTTCTATATCTACTGGCAGCATTCCTGCAAACAGGGCATTACGGCTATATTGCGTAGCAGTAGGCAATATGCTGTAGAAAAAATCCTCCTCTACTGTCCGGAAAGAGTCGTTAATAATGGGCTGAATAGCTTTCCATTGATCCACTCTAAGATTATCTATCACTACCAGGAAGGTTGGATTTCCACCTTGTTCTATGTGTGGTGCTACTTTTCTCTTAAACAAATTATGCGAGAACAATGGGCCATTATCATTCTTTATCCAGTTAGCATAGTTCTTTGATACATATTTGAAGAACTCAGTATTAGCTTCCGATTTTTGTGTTTGCAATACTTCCATCATTTCAGCGCTATCGCTTTTGCCTATTTCCAGCTCCCAATACACTAATCTTTTATACAGTTCTTTCCATTCTTCATGATCAGGATTGGAGCTAAGCGCCATGAATAAATTGCGGAAATCCTGCTGATAGGCGATAGTTGTTTTTTCCGATACAAGCCTTTTGCCGTCCATTATCTTCTTTAGCGACAGCAATACCTGGTTAGGATTCACGGGCTTAATAAGATAATCGGTTATCTGTGAGCCAAGCGCTTCTTCCATTATATCTTCAGCCTCATTTTTTGTTACCATTACAATGGGTAACTGGGGCTGCAGCTCTTTAATTTTTGCAAGGGTTTCGAGGCCGGTAAGGCCCGGCATGCTTTCGTCCAGCAGCACTACATCCACATTCCGCTCCTTAAGCAATTCCAGTGCATCATGTCCGTTTGTAAGGGGGGTTACATCATAACCTTTGTTTTTTAAGAATAGTATTTGCGATTTTAGGGAATCAATTTCATCGTCTACCCAGAGTATTTCTCCTTGCGAACTCATTATATATTTTTTATGGTTTTAAGTTAGGAGGCAATATGCCATTTTTACAATTTTCGTATTTATATTATTAAAATTACGTTTAATTAATGTCTATGATGTTGATTTAACGCAATTTTGGCAAGCGTTCTTATTTGCATTAACGTTTCAAACCCAGTAGTATTGCATTTCTAATACAATAACAATGCCTGAGGCAGATATTAAGATCCGTCCTGCTACAAAAGATGATTGTGGGCGTATGCTGGAATTAGTACACGAATTGGCTGTTTTCGAAAAAGCCCCTGAGGAAGTAACTGTAAACCTGGAACATTTTATAGCCAGTGGTTTTGGCAACCAACCTGTCTGGTGGGCTTATGTAGCAGAAGTGAATGAACATGTAGTGGGATTTGCTCTTTATTATATTCGATACTCCACATGGAAAGGACAGAAGATGTACCTGGAAGATCTTTTAGTTACCGAAGAATGGCGCGGGAAAGGTATAGGCAGGCAACTAATGGATGCCTTGATCTTAGTTGCAAAAGAACAAGGTTTTCAGGGTATCACGTGGCAGGTATTGCATTGGAATGAACCTGCGATCCGTTTTTATGAAAAATATAAGACCCGCTTTGATAATGAATGGGTTAATGTGACACTTGACTTTGAATAGCAAAACTTTCCAAGTAAGAGAATACAACTATCTGAGTCTCGGTATATCTCTATGAATATACCCTGGGCATTTATACGTTTTTAGTTGAAAAGACACTGTAACCTGGAACATTAGATATTGGTCATAAGAGCTATTGTCCCCCCTTTGTTTACCCACACGTCCCAATGGTTGTTGGCTAGGGTCAGTTTGTCTAGAGCGGTCTTGTAATATTGCAGCTATATTTTGATACCTCGGATCTGTCGGGAATTTATCAGCGCCGACGTATGTAGTGCTTACATCATCTATGTAATCAGTAAGTGTCAGGCGATCAGCTATTTCAAACCCAAGATTTAATCCTGGTTTCAGCCAATATTTCACACCTGCTCCTATTGGAAAACATGCGCTGAAGCTGCTGTAATGTCTTCCGTCATAACCTGCATTTTGTCCTTCCGTACCCAACGGGCGCAAAAAATATTTCTGACCATTATAATAAGTATAAGGGTTGTAATAAAATGCACCAATACCACCGGTAAGATATGGTGTAAATCTGCTGCCATCTTCGCCGGTTGAAAACCGGAAAAAATTGAATTCAGCCTGCACTGCAAGTTCTACGATATTGCTTGCAAAGCTAAGATTGCGTTCCTTCTCAAATGGGTCAGTATTATAAGCATCACTATAGCTTACTTGCGTATAGTTCACTACGCCCTTTACAGATATATAAGGATTAATATGATAACGGGTAAAAACACCTACAGCAGGGTGGACAGTTTGAAATCCATAATTGGTATTTAAGTCTCCAAAGTATTGGGAACCGCCAAACATTACACCATATTCAGTACCTGTAAAAAAGGTTTGAGCAGTAACTGATGTAGCAGCGACGAGAACAGAAATAACAAAAAATAAAATACCAAACTTTGGTCTCATTTTATTCATAACCTAAACAACTAAAAAATCCTGTTTTTATTGTGCTGCATCCTTTTTAATTTCTTCTATCTATCCCCCAATACAGCTTTTGTCTTATGGTATTCAGGAAGTTATGCTCATCCGGGCGTACAAGTGATATAGAAAAGCTTTCTCTTTTTACTGCCAGTTGCACTGAACTGGTAATTGTTTCAGTACGCGCGTCCAGTGTACATAAAAACTGCTCTGTGCGGCCTTCTACTTCAAATGAAATAACATTGTCGTCCGGAACTACTATGGGACGGGTGTTCAAATTATGAGGAGCTACTGAAGTAATAACAAAGCTTGATGTTTGAGGAAACACAACCGGTCCTCCGCAACTTAAAGAGTATCCCGTAGAACCTGTCGGAGTAGCCACGATCAGCCCATCCGCCCAGTAGGTATTCAAAAATTCCCCGTTCAGATAAGTGTGTATCTTTATCATTGAGGACGAATCTTTGCGGTGAATGGTAAATTCATTCAGGGCAAAAGGCGCTCCGTCAAATAATGGAATGCTCGAATCAAGGTGTATTAATGTACGCTTTTCCAAAGTATAAGAACCGCGCACCAGCGATAATATAGCGGCCTCTATTTCTTCTTCAGGTATTGCCGCAAGAAAGCCCAGCCTCCCCAGGTTAATACCTATCAATGGGATATTACTGCTCCCGACAAAACAAACCGTATCCAGCAAAGTACCATCCCCTCCAAGGCTGAACAGCATATCTGTATGTGCCGGCAGATCTTTTTTGCCCGTAAAAAGTCGCGGGGGCTTACTAAAATGGAGATGAGGTTGGAGCCGTTCATAAAAGTCCTTAAAGAACACCATTTGCAGTTTATGATCTTCCAGCAATTGCAGAATGTGTTTTAGTACAGGTATATCCTGCTCTTCGAATGTGCGATTATATATAGCTACAAGCATATAAAGCCCTCCTGCTCTCCTAAAGGGGAGGATTCAGGTTTTTATTTTAAAAATTTATTTGAAACAACATCATTCCCATAAGAAGCGGGAAGCTATTCACTATTAAAATGTAAATATAATCCATTTTGTCCCAAATGGTTGATAGCGTATTCTATGCGGATTTTAATTTCATAAAAGGTGACAATATCCACTCCTATGCCGCCGGAATATAGTAGTCGGTTATTCAGGTAACTGTTATTAGAAAACGATCCATTTATATAGCCGAAATCAGCGAATATTTTGGGATATATTCGTAATGGGAAGGATGTAAAATACTCTATTGGAATGCCTTTAAAGATTTTATTAAATACTTCTCTCTTTAGATCCAGCCTCACTACCCCATATTGCGAACCATCTATTACGTAATACTCATAGCCTCTTACATAATCTGTGCTTGTCCCCAACCCTCCCTGGAAATAATAAGGCTGCTTCGCAGGGTACATAAGTCGCCCTCTGAAGATGGCAGAAAAATACCAGTTGGGCAAAGGGTTACGAAACGTACCTGCCTCTATATTATCAAATGCCTGAAAATTAAAACCTTGAAATCCTGTCCTGACAATTGCATAGTTCACTATCTTAAATCCATACAATGGATAGTTCCAGTTATCTACTTCATTTAGCTGGTAACGATACAATAATTCCAGTAGCCTTGCTTTATTGCTTCCATTCCTGAAATAATCGGAGTTTAATTTCAGCAGAGTATCCTGCACCAGGTAGTCTTTATAGTTAAGTTCAAAAACATGTCTCGTTTTATAAGCAGGTCTATATATATAGCTTATACCGCCCTGTATTTGTTGCTGCATATAGCCGCCATTGCTAGATACAAACTGTAGCTTATCCGAATCTGTTGCATAGTAGGTTTGTCTGCTCCTGAAATAGCTTATGCTAAATCCCAATCCTTGTTTTTGCTGCTTATCGATATACGGTATCTGGTAATTAAGCCCCAATCCCTGTGTATAGCCTAATTGAACAGTAGCACTTAATGTATCCAGCTCACCCAAAAAATTTCTGTCTGCTACAGTAATCCCCGTATTTACTCTTGATAGTTCATGATGCCCTTGCTTATACCAGGTATTAAAATTCCTGTCGGCGTATTGTATGGTCAGGGATGGAATAATGTACCATCGCTCTTTTACCTGTATATGCCAGTCTACTTCATTCTTATTTACTCTCTCAATCTGCATATCTATGTCATTGAAAAGTGCCATGTTTACAAGCCGCAATTTATTCTGATTGAGTAGCAATGGCAAAGAATCTACAGCTACATTATCACCCTCCTGCACGCTCATTTCTCTTAGTATCACAGCTCTTTTTGTTACCTTATTACCATCAATGGTAATATGCCTTATCATTACACTTTCCGATAGTTTTTTTTCAGGCAGATACTTCTGCATAGTATCTGCTTCATGCTTTATAGCCTCTTTGGCTTGGCCAAAAACGTAGACATGAGTGAAAACAGCAATAAACAACAGCAGAAAGTGCTTCATTACATCTGGTAAAACGGTGCAAGATAATACCCACTCTCACATACAACAAATTGATAAATGGATTTACGCTCCTACAACAGCATCATCTTTGCCAATTATTAGATAACTTCATATAAACGATTGCTATGTTATCCAGACATATAAACCTATTTATACTGGCTTCTTTATGTATTTTTTCTTCTTGTGTTCATAAGTTGAATACCCCGCCTGTAGCTGATGGCAATTACCCTCCCGAAATAAATGAAATATTCGAAACTCGCTGTGCCATTACAGGCTGCCACGACAATGCTGCCGATGCAGAAGGTGCAAGTGGGCTGATGATGGACACATGGGGTCATCTTTTTAAAGGAAGTTATAACGGTGCCGTTGTTGTTCCTTATTCTCCCCGGTACAGCCCCTTGCTTTACTTCATCAATACTGACCCTTCACAAGGGCCAATTATTTATCCTACTATGCCTTCAAGCACTCCCAATAAACCGCAATTACCTCTTACTGAAGATGAATACAAAACTATTTCCAACTGGATAGCTCAGGGCGCTCCCGATAAAAACGGCAATGTAGCTTTTGCTTCAAATCCGGATACAAGACAAAAAATATATATAGCCCAGCAGGGATGCGATGTGGTTGCCGTGATAGATGCTGCCACCATGCAGATAATGCGCTATATACAGGTAGGCGAAAACCCCGCCAGCATAGAAGCCCCCCACTGCATACGCACATCAGACGATGGCAAATATGCTTATGTTTCATTTTATTATGGCAACTACTTGCAAAAAATAGACTGCACCACTGACCAGGTAGTTGGCCGTGCTGATCTTACAGTTGCAGAGCGCAATACAGGAGGTTGGAATATCTGTTTTGTTTCTCCAAAACAAGACACTGCTGTCGCCACAACAAATCTTAGTTACAACGTTTTCACTGAAGTAAATGCCGATTCAATGCAAGTAAAGCCCGGCGAAACTATTCCTGTAAACTGTCCACATGGCATTACTAGCAATCCTACATTCGATACTTTTTTTGTGACAGGACAGTATGGCAATACTGTTTATAAAATCACACTACAAGGCTTCCCACCCTTGCCAATCAGCATAGACAACAAAGCTGCATATCAAAGCGATTCCACCGATAACGGCCCCGACCCGCACGAAATACAAATGACTCCCGATTACTCAAAATATTTTGTTACCTGCCAGAATTCAAATGAGATCAGGGTAATGGATGCACATACCGATAAATTGCTTAAAGTGATCCCGGTTGGGGGCTTTCCACAGGATATGGCAATCTCTCACACACAGCCATATCTTTTTGTCACTTGTACAGAAGATAACGGCGTTGGTGTTCCTTCTAAATTTATCGGTTCTGTATATGTTATCAACTATCAGACTTTATCTGTGGTAAAACCAATTTATGGTTATTTCTTCGAGCCGCATGGGATTACGGTGGATGATATGGATGGGCTCGTTTATATAGTTAGCTTGAATAGTAATACATCCGGGCCTCTTCCGCATCATGTTTCTGTTTGCGGCGGCCGCGATGGATGGTACAACGTATATAATCTGAATACGCTGCAACCTGTAAATAATATCAGGTACGAATTAGCGGCATTTCCATATTCGGCTGCTGCAAGATTCAAGTATCCTCCTGGCTCTATACATTAAACACTTAATGTACCGTCTCTACCAATTATTTTGTAACTTCATACAAAACAATTGTATGTTGTCCAGGGGAGTGACCTTATCTATAATACTGGCTTCTTTATGTATTCTTTCTTCCTGTGTTCACAAGCTGAATACCCCGCCTGTAGCTGATGGTAACTACCCCCCAGAAATAAATAAAATATTCGAAACTCGCTGCGCTATCACTGGCTGCCACGACAATGCTGCCGATGCTGAAGGTGCAAGTGGACTACTTATGGACACATGGGATCATCTTTTTAAAGGAAGTTATAACGGTGCCGTTGTTGTTCCTTATTCTCCACAATACAGCCCTTTACTTTACTTTATCAATACTGATCCCTCGCAAGGGCCGATCATTTATCCTACCATGCCCTCAAGCACTCCCAATAAACCACAGTTACCTCTTACTGAAGATGAATACAAAACTATCTCTAGCTGGATAGCTCAGGGCGCTCCCGATAAAAACGGCAATATAGCTTTTGCTTCAAATCCCGATACAAGACAAAAAATATATATAGCCCAACAGGGATGCGATGTGGTAGCCGTGATAGATGCTGCCACCATGCAGATAATGCGCTACATACAGGTAGGTGAAAACCCGGCCAGCATAGAAGCTCCCCATTGTATTCGGACATCAGACGATGGCAAATATGCTTATGTTTCATTTTATTATGGCAACTATCTGCAAAAAATAGATTGTACTACCGACCAGGTAGTTGGTCGTGCTGATCTTACAGCTGCAGAACGCAACACAGGTGGTTGGAACATCTGTTTTGTTTCCCCACAGCAGGATACAGCAGTAGTTACTTCAAATCTCAACTATGGCGTTTTCACCAATATTACAACCAGCACAATGCAGGTGCAGTCCGACAAAACAATAACAGGATTGGTTAATCCCCACGGTATCGCAAGCAATCCAACTTTCGATACTTTTTTCGTTACAGGTCAAACAGGCAATACCGTATATAAAATTACAGAACAGGGATCCCCGCCTCAGGAAATAAGCATTGACGGCCGCCCTGCCGAACAGGGTAGCGCAGACTCTCTCGCAGACCCCGACCCGCACGAAATACAGATGGCTCCAGATTACTCAAAATATTTTGTTACCTGTCAGAATTCAAATGAGGTTAGGGTCATGGATGCTCATACTGATAAATTGCTTAAAGTAATTCCCGTTGGCGGCTTTCCGCAGGATATGGCTATTTCACATACGCAGCCTTATCTCTTTGTTACTTGTATGCAGGATCAAAGTGCAGGGGTACCTTCTAAGTTTATCGGTTCTGTATATGTTATCAACTATCAAACTTTATCTGTAGTAAAACCAATCTATGGATATTTCTTTGAACCGCATGGAATCACAGTAGATGATATTAATGGTCTTGTATACATCGCAAGCTTGAATTATGATACCTCGGGCCCTCCTCCGCATCATGTCTCTGTCTGCGGCGGACGTGATGGATGGTACAGCGTATATAACCTGAATACGCTGCAACCTGTAAATAATATCAGGTACGAATTAGCGGTATTCCCATATTCTGCTGCAGCAAGGTTTAAGTATCCCCCGGGCATTGTTCATTAATATAATATTTGTATCGGGTGAATTCTTACTTTTGCGCCCATATTCAGGAATTATATGCTTACGGTTTCATTACATGGCATCAGGATTTTTGCACCTCATGGGCTTTATGAGCAGGAGCATATATTGGGAAACGAATTTGAAATTGACGTAGATATTTTTTTGCCGGCTTCCAATTCTAATCAATGGCCTTTCGTAGATTATTCGTTGATACAAAATATTGTGGCTAACGCGTTCCAGCAACCCGGACAGTTGCTCGAAAAATTTGTTCACAGCATCCATTCAGCATTAAAGCTTAATGTTCCGGAAGCGGAAAAAATAAAGGTGGCTGTAAGAAAATTACACCCACCTTTAAATGGAGATGTGCGCTATGCACAGGTATGTTATGAAGGCTGATTTAGCTATTCAATAATCTTTCCAATGAAGTATCATACGCTTCTTTCCAGTCACTGATATACCCCCAGTTAATACCATCTATACACACTCCTTTATTTGCATCCACTGTCCCTATTTTAGTAAAAGGTATATCTTTTAATTCAGCTTCAAATAATGTGTGCACATAAGGGTTAATGCTTACCACAACCCTGCTTTGCGCTTCGCCGAAAAGAAACGCATCCTTGCGTATATCCTTATCTGTATGTATGCTAAAGCCAAGATTATTTGTCATAGCGCTCTCAAGCAGGCATGCAAATAAACCCCCTTCAGAAATATCATGAGCTGAATTGATCAGTTTTTGATTGATCAATCTCAGGATTGTTTGTTGTAGCTTATGTTCTTCTTCCAGGTCAAAATATGGCGCTGGGCTGTGCGTTACTCCATGTATGTGATGCAGGTATTCTGAACAGTTGATGTCATTTCTGTTCTGGCCTATTACATAGATCAGGTCGCCTGGCTTTTTAAAGCTCAGTGACATTTTTTGTTCCAATGTATCCAGCACACCTACCATACCTATAGTTGGCGTTGGGTAAACCGGACCATCTTCCGATTGATTATAGAAGCTCACATTACCACCGGTTACGGGTGTACCCAATTTTTCACAAGCAGCTCCCATACCCTTTATGGCGTGTACAAACTGGTAATAAACTTCGGGATTATATGGATTACCAAAATTCAGGCAGTTGGTAATAGCTACTGGTACACCGCCGCTGCACACTATATTCCGCGCAGCTTCTGATACTGCTATCATTGCTCCTTTGTAAGGATCTGCAAATACATATCGGCTATTGCAGTCTGTTGTTACGGCAAGTCCCTTTTTAGAGCCATGCACTCTTACAACTGCAGCATCGCTCGGCTCATTGGTGTGAGTATTACCTGTCTGCACCATTGAGTCATACTGCTCATACACCCAACGTTTGGAAGCTATATTGGGTAGCTGTATCAACTGGAATGCAATTTCTTTAAGGTCTGCAGCTACCGGAATAGCATCAGGATTAAATTTTTTTATCTGTTCAAAATATTTTGGCTCCGCATATTCGCGCTCATATACCGGAGCGCCGCCGCCTAATACAAGACTTTCAGCAGGCACGCTCGCCACCAGTTCATTATCTATATAGTATTTCAGGTTTAGGTCTTTAGTCACCTCACCTATCTGCACGCAGTGTATATCCCATTTATCAAAAATGTGTTGTATCTCTGCGTCCATCCCTTTCTTCACTACTATCAGCATACGTTCCTGGCTTTCACTCAGCAGCATTTCCCAGGGTTTCATATTATGCTGGCGGGTAGGCACTTTGTCTAGATGTATTATCATGCCGTGTTCTCCCTTAGCGCTCATTTCACTGGTCGAACAGGTAATGCCCGCTGCACCCATATCCTGCATACCTACCAAAGCTCCTGTTTCAATGGCTTCAAGACAGGCTTCTAATAATTTCTTTTCTTCAAATGGATCTCCCACCTGCACAGCAGGTAATTGTTCCGTACTATTTTCTGTAATATCAGCTGAGGCAAACGAAGCGCCGCCTATACCGTCTTTCCCGGTTGAGGCACCTACAATGAAAACAGGATTACCTTCCCCGTGTGATGTGGCAGAAACTGTTTTCCCAACTTTCACTACACCCACACTCATTGCATTTACCAGTGGGTTGGTTTGATAGCATGATTCAAAATATACTTCCCCGGCTACAGTCGGCACCCCAAAGCAGTTACCATAATGGCCTATGCCTTTTACAATACCTTTTAATAAATGTTTGGTTTTAGGATTATCCATTTTACCAAACCGTAAAGAATTAAGCGCCGCTATAGGACGCGCTCCCATTGTAAAAATATCGCGATGGATACCGCCAACACCCGTTGCCGCCCCCTGAAATGGCTCAATTGCGGAGGGGTGATTATGGGATTCTATTTTAAACACACAACCCAGCCCATCACCTATATCCACCAGCCCCGCATTTTCCTCACCGGCTTTTACCAGCAAGCGTTCACCGTCACGGGGCAATGTTTTCAACCATTTTATGGAATTTTTGTAGCTGCAATGTTCGCTCCACATTACGGAGTACATCGCCACTTCATTAAAATTGGGTGTTCGCCCCAGTATTTCTTTTATTTTTTCAAATTCTTCTTCCCGGAGTCCGAGTTTTACGGCTTGCTCAAGTGTTGCCTGCATTATGCTAAAAATATTTTATGTGTAGGCTAAATTATGCGCAAAATTAAGCCTTTATTTTAGCATTTAGTATTTACCGGATGGTGAAAAGGCCGCAATCTCTTATTCCACAGCGAATAAATAGTTTTCTCTATAATCCTGCGTACCATATTTAGGAGTATCCACGCCTGGAACTTGAAAAAAATGCCAGTGATGATCCTGAGGTGTAAAATTACCATCAACACCGGTTTCCCCTTGTGAGCTTGTAAGAATACCCCCATGCACTTGAAATTGATACAATCCTCGTTTAAGCATTACTAAACGGAATTTCATTCTAAAAGAATCAGCTTCAAGGTTAGTCGTATAATATTCTAATGAGCCGGCTACAGGTCCTGGGGAATAGTAAGGATTCCCTACTTCGGAAATGAAAACATATTGTTTGCCATTATAAGCACTAAAAAAGTCATCAATTGAATCTTTAGGAATATGATAACTACCTCCTAATAAAAATCCGAGATTCACAAGGCCATTAGTTAAAACGGTATCGCCAAATTTATTGCCAATGGCAGCCGAAAACGTAATAGTGTCGCCTACATGTAAAACGCTGTCCTGTGGTGAAATACTAAAATTAAATACTGCAGATGAAAAAGCCGTTTTAATTGGTGCGGGTTTATCATATAAAAAAAGATTACAGCCAGCTAGTAAAATGAAAAGAAATAGAAATAATAAAGTATAGGGCGACTTCATAGGTTAATTTTATATTCGAAAATACAAAATTAACCTAAATAAGAATCATGTGAAACAACAACAATCTACCAAAAAATATATCCACTACTTTATCTCAAACCTTGCATCCACAGTAGTCTGGAACATTATTTTCTTAAACTCTATATAGTCATTATCGCCGCTTACTTCTCCTGCATTATTGCTTGCATTATTAACATTCTTTGCCATAGCCATAGTATTCATTCGTGGCGCATAGTAATTGCCACTTTCACGCACATATAGCGGGTTACCTGCAATTTGACCTATACCCTGTAGCATATATTCTGCCTCATCTTTTGCTTTCTTCAGAGCTTCTATTCTTAATTCTTTTTTCAATTCTTCTCTTTTAGAATAATCAACTCTTGACACACTCGCATCCTTTATATTCAAATTCTCCAGTTGCTGAAAAACCTTGCTTACCATATCTGCGCTCGATACTTTCAACAGATAGCTTTTCTTCGCCATTACATCTTTACTCAGCCAGTTTATTTTTACATAAGAAGCATCCGCATTGCTCAGAGACAGGTTGCTTACATCTATACCCAATCCTTTAATGCTTTGTTTTAGCTGTTCCTCCTGGTCATCAATGGTAATTTTGTTGCGCCCATCATAACGTTCGGTCAGTGTTATAGCAATATATATTTCATCCGGCACCACCTCCTTCTCCGCGTTACCACTTACTTCTATATATGGTTTTTCATTTTGCTGTGGCTGTGCATGGCTAATAGCAGCGAAAGCAAACAGGCTACCCACAAATAATACGATGAATTTGTTTATCATAGTTTATCATTTAGTCTATAAAACTAAAAATGACGCTCTTATCGTATATCTCCATTATGTTAATTTATTCTTGTTTCGAAACTTATATCAAAAACGCACATTACATTGTAAGGCAAATGCATACATAAATGAAGCACCTAACCTTAATGTCGCTCCTCTGTTTATTACTAATTGGAGCATGTACCAAGAGTAAATCCCCAACTCCATCCGGAACAGGGAGTATCTCAAGTCCTTATTATTTCAATTTTTCAATTGGCAGTGCCATTCATTACCTAAATACCAATTTCCCCATATACAATGTAGGCATGAGAACGCGTGGACTGGGGGGAAATGAGATTGGCGATACAAATACTCTTATACCAAGAATTAACTTGAATATCTTTTGGAAACATAAAGACACTGTGTATGAAAGCGACCTTATGAGTCTAGTAGGCAGAACGATCTATTTTGACGACACAGCAATAGGTATTAACTTAGAATACGACAGCAGTAAAATAAATTATTCCGGATGGTTCTCTGACGATACTTCTGATCATAATTATTATGTAAAAGTAAAAAGCATTGCATTCCTGAAAAACGATACTGCATTCTTAAATCCTATCAGAGTTTATGTTATAAATGGTACATGTTCTGCGGTAATACAACAAGACACAAGCAGAATAGCTACACTTACAAATGGTCAGTTCAACTTTTTATTTGCCGGGCAAATAACAAAGTAACGCAATTGAGTATCTAAGCCTTTCTTGACCATTCAATTATTAATAAAGGGTTTCAATTACAATATTGAAACCCTTTTATATCTTATAGTATAACTTCTAAATAAAATTATTGTATCAGGTTTTCCACCTGTTTCCGCACACCTAATATTTCCCTCACCGCTGCGGCAATAGCCTTTGCGTCATACCCACATTCACGGTATAACTCATCGGGTTTGCCATGCTCTACTATCCGGTCTGGTATTCCTAATATTTTTACTTCAGGAGCATAATTATTAGCCGCCATAAATTCTAATACTGCACTGCCAAAACCTCCTAATATAGTACCATCTTCTACAGTAATGATTTTACTATAGCGTTTTGCCACTTCATGAAGCAGCTCTTCATCCAGTGGTTTGGCAAAGCGCATATCATATAACGCAGGATGTGTATCTTCTGTCGCAAGCATGTTGCAAGCTGTTACAGCAAAGTTCCCCGGGTGGCCTATTGTCAGGATAGCCACATCTTTTCCGTCATTTATTTTTCTGCCCTTACCTATTTCTATTTTCTTGAATGGCGTGCGCCATTCAGGCATTACACCTTGCCCACGCGGATAGCGTATCACAAATGGCACATCTGTTTCAGGTAGTTGCGCTGTGTACATCAGGTTCCGCAGCTCGCTTTCATTCATAGGCGCGCTCACCACTATGTTAGGAATGCAACGCATGTAAGCAATATCATACGCCCCATGATGCGTTGGCCCATCTTCCCCCACCAATCCGGCACGATCAAGACAAAAGATAACTGGCAATTTTTGTATGGCTACATCATGCACCACCATATCGTATGCGCGCTGCATAAAAGTGCTGTAGATGTTACAGAATACTTTCATCCCCTGAGTAGCAAGACCTGCACTTAGTGTTACAGCATGTTGCTCTGCTATACCCACGTCAAAAGCACGATCTGGCATCTCATCCATCATAAACTTCATGGAGCAGCCTGAAGGCATTGCAGGGGTAACGCCCATAATAAGGGGATTTTTCTGCGCCAGTTCCACTATTGTATGCCCAAACACGTCCTGGTATTTAGAGGGTTCAGGAGCTATCGATTTTTTCTTGTTTATTTTTCCGGTTATTTTATCAAATGTCCCGGGTGCGTGCCACAGTGTTTGGTCTTTTTCCGCAAGGTCATAGCCTTTACCTTTCACTGTTTTTATGTGCAGCAGTTTCGGCCCCGGTATATCACGCATATCTTTAAGCGTCTCTACCAGTTTCAGCACATTATGTCCGTCTATGGGACCAAAATAGCGCATACCAAGTGCCTCAAATAGGTTACTCGAACGCGATACCATCCCTTTCAAGCCCGCTTCCATTTTCGAAGCCATATCCTGTTGGAATTCTCCATAAGGTAGTTTACCCAGCAGCTTCCATACATCATCTCGAAATCTATTGTATTTATGAGACGTTGTTATATCGGTTAGATATTCTTTTAAGGCACCCACATTCGGGTCTATCGACATATTATTGTCGTTCAGTATTACTAAGATGTTAGTCCCACTTACCCCCGCATGATTTAATGCTTCGAACGGCAGACCTGCCGTCATAGCGCCATCCCCTATCACTGCCACATGCTGGCGTGTAGTTTCATTTTTGTATTTCGATGCTATCGCCATCCCCAAAGCAGCCGAAATAGAAGTAGATGAATGGCCTACGCCAAAAGTATCGTATTCACTTTCCCCACGTTTAGGGAAGCCACTCAGGCCGCCATATTTTCTGTTGGTATGAAACTCCTTTCTGCGACCTGTAAGTATTTTATGGCCATAAGCCTGGTGCCCTACGTCCCATACCAGTTGGTCGTAAGGAGTATTTAAAATATAATGTAACGCAACCGTGAGCTCTACCACGCCAAGACTGGCACCGAAATGCCCGCCATGCACACTCACTGTGTCAATAATAAATTGACGCAATTCGTTACAAACCTGCTGCAATTGGGTTTTATCCAGTTTTTTTAGATCGGCTGGTGTATTGATCTGGCTCAACAGAGGCCCTGCAGATATTTCTTCCATTCCGGTATTAAACAAATATTAGTCAAAAATAAACAAAGTTTACGACGCTGCACTATATAACTACATTTTAGCTATATATATGTTTAAAAGTTTAACAAAGAGCACTTTCCGCTTCTACTGCTAATTTTTCTCTTATTAGAAATTTTATAGCCATGCCAGGATTTAGCCCTTTAAAGTTATACCCATAACTTTGGCCAAATTTTTTCCATAGATGTTCAAGCTTAGGTATTTACGTTCTTACCCGCTTTTTTTACAGCTTTTTCTATTCGCAGGGTTGTTGTTTATCTTTTTTTTTATTGGAATCATAACATCATATTACATTATCCCACAAATAACCGGAGTTTCATTTTCACAAGTGGCTGGGTTTAACGAGAAAAGCCCAAGATCAATTTTAGATGCTGCTTTAATACTCCAGCTTATTGAAGAATTAGAAATGTTCATGCTACCTGTCCTTCTTTTTGCTTATTGGGCACACCCGCATCCACGTAATTACTTAGGCCTTAAGAAACCAGGAAAACCAATTCAATGGAGTTTAGTAATATTTTTGATTCTTGGTGCTGCACCACTATTTCTTTTTATAGAAAATTTAATGCAGCACATTGATCTCGGCAGTTATGCAAAAAATATCCAGAATACCACCGACTCAGCAATGAAGGCATTACTCACAATGAACTCTACCACCGACTTTTTAAAAAGATTTTTAGTGATGGCTATAACGCCTGCCATATGTGAAGAGCTTTTTTTTAGAAGTATTGGAATACGCTTTTTAAACAGGATTTTTAGAAAAAACATTACGGCATCTATTATCGTGTCTGCCTTATTATTTGCAGCAGTGCATTCCAGTCCCTACGGTTTTGTTTCAATTTTCCTTGCGGGAGTTTTATTAGGTGTTATTTATTATCTCACAGGCTCTGTTTGGTGTAGCATTTTAGCACATTGTATATATAATGGTTTACAAATTGTTTTACTATTTTTTTCTGGTCACAATGGAGCTATAAAATCATTTATGGAGAGTAATTCCTTACCACCATATATCATTATTTCCGGTGCTATTATATTTGTTGTTGCCCTATGGCTGTTGATAAAAAACAAAACTCCGCTTCCTTCCGATTGGCCAATGGATTTTACACCACAGGAACTTTCTCAAAATGCATCTTAACTTCGCACAGCTTAATAACATTATATGGCGCTAAACTGGCCTACTTTTTTCACTCGTCTCGGAAGCGCTATAGTCTTTGCGGTGATCATGATGACTGGCCTGCTGTGGAATGTATTGGCATTTATGATATTGATCAGTTTTATCCAGGTGCTTTGCCTGCGTGAATATTTCAGGCTCGTAAAAAAAATACATGCTGATATCACCTGGCCAGGATGGCTACCATTTATAGTCCAGGTAGTAAGCCTTGTATGGCTGTGGTTATTGTTCGATTCATTCTATGGCAGTGCCTCATGGCCTTTATTATTATGGTTTCCGGCTTTCATCATATTGGCTACCACTCTGTCTAAAAAAACTGAATGGCAATCAGGTTTGTTATCTCTTACCGGCATGTTATATATCATGCTCCCTACTATGCTCCTGCTCATGCTCAGGATGACAAGCATTATCATTCCATTGGCACTTATATTAATGCTTTGGGTAAATGACACCATGGCTTACCTGGTAGGTTCATTTATTGGCAAAACACCCTTTTCAGAAATATCCCCTAAAAAAACATGGGAAGGCACATTAGGAGGTGTCATACTCACAATATTAGGTGCAGCAATATGGGGATATTTTTCTCATTATTATCGCATGATAGATTGGATGATACTATCATTATTCGTTTCAATAGCCGGCACAGCCGGTGATTTATTGGAGTCAAAACTTAAACGCATTGCCAACGTAAAGGATTCAGGAACAATGATGCCTGGCCATGGCGGTGCTCTCGACAGGTTTGACTCCTTATTGATAGCAACGCCTTTCGCGTTTTGCTATGCGTACTTTTTCATGCCACCTTTGCCGCTCGTCATTTTTTAAATATTAACTTCGCCCAAAAGTTTAAAAAACATGAGTATCCACCGCGAAGGATATAAGTACATTACAATTGCTACTATTTCCTGGCTGATTATCATTTTTCTGTCGTTTCATTTTCTATCCAATATTCTCTGGCTCGCATGGATTATCAATATCATTTGCTTCCTTCTGTGGTTTTGGGTTATTTGGTTTTTCCGCCTCCCTTCCCGCAACTTCACAAACGGTGAAGAAAAAATAATTGCTCCCGCAGATGGTAAAGTAGTAGTAATAGAAGAAACCTTCGAGCCAGAATATTTTAAAGACAAGCGTCTGCAGGTCTCCATATTTATGTCACCACTTAATGTACATGTAAACCGCAATCCTATCAGCGGTATCATAAAGTATATGAAATATCACCCGGGTAAATATCTGGTAGCCTGGCATCCTAAATCATCTACCGAAAATGAAAGGACAACAGTAGTGATAGGAAACAACAAGGTTGAATTATTACTGAGGCAAATTGCTGGAGCCATGGCCCGGCGTATTTGTTATTATGTAAAAGAAGGCGATACTGTAAAGCAAAACGATGAGTTTGGCTTTATCCGTTTTGGTTCCCGTGTAGACGTTTTTTTCCCTGTCGGTACCAAAATAGATGTTAAAATTGGCGATACCGTAGAGGGAGGCATTACTACCTTAGCTCATTTATCATAACTTTAAAGATCAATCAATACACATAACAATGAAAAAAGTCACACTACTACTTAGCGCATTATTAATAGCAGGAGCATCATTTGCTCACGATGGTAAAGGCTCATGCTGCAAAAAAGAAACTAAAGCTTGTTGCAAAAAAGAAGGCAAAGCATGCTGCCACAACCACAGCACTGCAAAAAATGACAAAGCGACATCCGCTACCGCTAAAAAATCTTAATTGAATTTTTAAAATAAAATGGTCCTGATAAATTCGGGGCCATTTTTATTTTAACTGAAGTATCATTTCTACAACTCCTTCTTCATCAGCCTTTATCCAATTCATTTCTTTATCCTTTCTAAACCATGTCATCTGCCTCTTAGCGTAATTGCGTGTATTTTGCTTTATTTTACTAACAGCTTCTTCCAAACTATAACTCCCGTCTATATAATCAAACAGTTCAGAATATCCCACCGTTTGCAGGTTCTTCAATTGCTTTTGTGCATATAGCCCTTTCACTTCATCCAGCAATCCTTCCTCCATCATTTTGTCGACCCTTTGATTAATGCGTTCATACAAAACATCTCTATGTAGTTCCAATCCCACTTTTACGATCTCAAACGGTCTATTCTTCTTATCTCCCGTCCTGAAATTCACAATACTCTCCCCAGTCGATCTTTTAAATATTAATGCCCTTATCAGCCTTGCCGGGTTTTTTATTTCCCCCTGCTTATAATATTCAGGATCTTCATACTGCACCGATTGTTGCAACCACTCCAAACCATTTGTTTCGTAAAGTTCATTTATCTCATGCGCTATAGCATCGTCCACGTCTGGCATCGCATCTAATCCTTCACACAATGCCTTTATATACAGTCCAGTCCCACCACAAACAACAGCAACATCTTTTTCTTTAAAAATCTCATCCAGATAACCCAAAGCCAATCTTTCAAAATCAGCAGCGGTCAGCGATTCCGTTATAGAAAATTCATCAATAAAATAGTGCCTTACTTTTTGCAGTTCTTCCTTTGTAGGTTTTGCGGTGCCAATGGTCATTTCTTTATAGCACTGCCTGCTATCCGCTGAGATGATGTCTGTTTGCAATCGCTCTGCAAGCGATATGGCAATAGCCGTTTTGCCTACTGCTGTAGGCCCGGCAATAACGTAAACTTTTTTTGATGTCAAAGTGAAATCTGAAAGAATAGCCAAAACAACAATGAACAGGTAAAAATATCAACCTTTCAGCTTATCCTTTATCAATATTCTCAATCGTGACTTTATATATCCGGAAAATTTAAAATTCTTCTCCTAAGCTTTCTGCACCTTCAGTACCCTCTGTACTTTCGCTACTTTCATCACCCTCTCCTTCGCTGCTAAAACCCTCAGCCATTTCTTCCGCACCAAGGTCATATTTCTCCTCCACTTCCATCAGCTTGTCGGGATTCACCCCTTTTATGCCATATTGCGCAGGTGCTAATCCTTCTTTACGTAACACAAAAGGGTAAGTACGCCTCGAATCTTCATCCTTGCTCACCCCTATTAGTTCCACCAGGAATGTCCATTTTTTGGCAGGGTCATATACATATACGAACTTTTGGTCGGGAGTAGCCACAAGCGCCGATACAGGCGTGCGCATCATAGACAACGCAGGCGCATCTTTCTTATTCACCATCACCTCCGAATTCAGCTCCCTACCTCTCTGCCAGCGCTCATTGCTTTCGTAAAAAGAAGCCGGGTGCTTACCATCAAACTCGTATGATTGTAAAATTGCTTTGTGAAATTCAAGAAATGTCTGGCTAGGGCGTATCTCTATATCCCTGTATACCTGATCATCGTCTTCCCAATATATTCTAAATCTTAATAATGCCATATGTCCAAGCAGATTATATACAAAAATGGGTGTGCCGTAAAAATAATGATAATATCGAATAATAAATATTGTGTAAATTTTATATATCAAAAAATATTCCAGTTTGCTTTCACGAAAACCTCGGAAATTATATTTTGGATAATTTTGAAATTATGCTACCTTTGCGTTCCCAAATTTGAGACCATGCCAAAGGTGAAGACTCACTCCCGTGCTAAAAAAACTTTCAAAGTTACAGGTACGGGCAAAATACGCAGATATAAAGCTTTTAAAAGCCACCTGCTGACTAAAAAATCTAAAAAACGTAAACGCCATCTGCGCGAAGGTGCTCTTGTTCACCCTACGAACCTGAACCTTGTTAAGCGCATGCTGGGGATGAGATAACATTTTTAATAACGATTATTAATATTTAATATATGCCACGTTCCGTAAATGCCGTTGCATCACGTGCTAGAAAAAAGAAAATACTGAAGCAGGCGAAAGGCTTCTATGGCAAACGTAAAAACGTTTATACCGTTGCCAAAAACGTACTCGAGAAAGGTCTCGGTTATAAATTTGTTGGCCGTAAGATCAAAAAGCGCGACTATCGCTCTCTTTGGATCGTTCGTATCAATGCTGCTGTTCGTGAAGAAGGCATGAGCTACTCTCAGTTCATGGGCAAATTGTCTGCTAAAGGCATCGACCTGAACCGCAAAGTTTTAGCTGACCTGGCTATGAACGAACCTGAATCTTTCAAAAAACTGGTTGCTGAAGTAAAATAGGCTTCCATCACAATATTATCCCCCATTAGCCGGTGTTGCAAAACATCGGCTTTTATTTTTTATTCTACATAGAATTCCTCATATTTCACTGTCACTGATATAGTCGCTTTCTTTCCCTTTTCAAATATCCCGTATACAGCGCTTCCACTCCCACTCATAGACGCATATAGTGCGCCCCTTTGATATAATTGTGCTTTTATCTCTCCTAATACCGGGTACATTCCAAATATGGGCAGCTCAAAGTCATTAGATACATGCTCTCTCCACTGCTCAACAGGCAGCTCATTTATTTTTCTCAGGTCAAATGCTGCAGGTTTTGGTGTTATCATCTGGAAAGCCTTGCCGGTAGCCACATGCACATCCGGGCATATCACCTGGATACCATATTTTGAAAGGTCCAGCGTAATTGGCGTCATTTGCTCTCCCCGCCCCTGAGCGAACTGTGGTGTATTATGTATAAAAAACGGGCAGTCGCTGCCAAGCTTCAGCGCCATTTTGCTTAATTCTTCCTGTTCTAATCCCAACTTACAATAGTCGCTAACTAGCCTCAATGTAAAAGCTCCATCTGCCGAGCCTCCTCCCAATCCTGCGCCCATGGGTATGTTTTTCAATAAGTAAATGTCCATTGACTCTATCCTATCAGGATATTGCTTTTGCAGCATTTCGTATGCTTTCCATACCAGGTTGTCTTCATTATTTCCGGCCACTTCCCGGCCACTTACATACAATGCCGTTTCCGCTGCGGGCACCATTTCCAGCGCATCGTGAATTTGTATTGGATAAAAAACAGTTTCTATATCATGATAGCCATCTGGTCTTCGGTTGGTAATGTACAAGCCAAGATTAATCTTACAATTCGGGAAACGTAGCATAGCAGGGATGAAATTATATGTATTTTTGATTTTACCACAGCAAAAATGAGCGAAGTAATTCATTTAAATAATATTGAGAAGAGCTATTTCATGGGCAAGCAGGCATTGCCTGTGCTCAAAGGCATCAACCTGATTATCGATCGCAACTCATACGTAGCATTGATGGGGCCTTCCGGTTCGGGTAAATCTACATTGATGAATATTCTGGGTTGCCTCGATTCACCAACTGATGGACAATACATCCTGAATGGTAAAGATGTAAGCCGCATGGCCGACGATGAATTGGCCGATGTACGCAATGTGGAGATCGGTTTTGTGTTCCAGCAGTTTAATTTGTTGCCACGCCTTACAGCATGGGAAAATGTAGCTCTGCCTCTTATCTATTCCGGCATTAGTAAGAAGGACCGTGAAGAGCGTGCCCGTACTATGCTCGATAAAGTAGGTCTTTCCGAACGTGCCCACCACAAGCCCAATGAGCTTTCAGGCGGACAAAGCCAGCGTGTGGCCATAGCCCGTGCCCTTATCAATAATCCCTCCCTCATCCTCGCCGATGAACCCACCGGCAACCTCGATACCAAGACCTCCATAGAGATCATGGAGCTATTCGGTAAGATCCACGACGGCGGCAATACAGTAGTGCTCGTAACCCACGAAGTAGATGTAGCCAACTACACCCACCGCATCGTCCGCATCCGCGACGGCGTGATAGAAAGCGATCACATCAACACCAATCCAGTTAAGGATTTTGTAACTGTATAAAATAGAGATTTATATTTTAGTCATTACCTTATCTCTACCCAGCTCCGGCCTCATAAAAATGGCGTTAAGAAAAAAGCCGTAACTGAGCGTCCGCAAAAACTATCTCTGGATTTAGGCTACAGCCCAATAGCAACTGCCTTCCTTTGAAGCACTTCATAGCATAATAGAAAGCTATTTTTTGCAGCGAAGTGCAGGCATTTTTTAGCCATTTTTGTGCAGCCTTGATCTTTTGGTTCTTTTGTATCAAGACAAAAGAACATTTAAAACAACCCTTTAAAATCAAAGAACTACAATTTTCATTACCGAATTGCTTCATTGTCTCATTGTCGAATTGCCAAATTGTCAAATTGTCAAATTACCGAATTGCCTCATTGTATCCTCGCTCTCCACTCTACTTCCTGTGCGCCGGCGATGTGTGTAATGTAGCGGGCCAGCACGAAAAGGTAATCGGAAAGGCGGTTGAGATATTTGATGATGAGGTCGGAGACAGGCTCGTTTTGTTCGTGCATACCCACGCACAGGCGCTCGGCACGGCGACAAACACAACGGGCTACATGACAGGTGGAAGCTGCCAGGTTGCCGCCCGGGAGTATAAAAGCGCGCATTTCAGGAAGGCTTTCGTTCATCTTGTCTATAGACTGCTCCAGCCATTGCACATCGCTATCGTGCAGGTCGGGAAGCTTCATTTTTACTTCTTTGTCGGGAGTGGTAGCTAGTTCAGAACCTATTGTAAATAAGCGGTCCTGTATCTCGCGCAGCCATTCTGTGATCTGTGAGTTAGCCGCCATATCGCTTACCATACCGATGTAAGAATTCAGTTCGTCGATGGTGCCATAGCTTTCTATGCGAATATGGCTTTTCGGCACACGGACACCGCCTATGAGGCTTGTAGTGCCTTTGTCGCCGGTTTTTGTATATATTTTAAACATTGTGCTTTTGTTGAGAAAGTAAAATTAATTCTTATAATGTTCTTTGGTCCTTATAAATCAAAATCAACTATTAATCGCCCCCAAAATTGTCGAATTGGCTAATTGTCGAATTGCCAAATTCACTAATTGTCTCATTACCAAATTATCTAATTGTCAAATTGCCAAATAGTTTCTTTCTTTGCACTCACAAACACTCCATCTTTCCAATGCTGCCTAAGTACAATCGTATCCTGCTAAAGCTTTCAGGTGAATCCCTTATGGGCGACCGTAATTTTGGTATCGATTCCAAAATGCTCGACCAATATGCTTCCGATATTAAGAGAATTACGGATATCGGCGTGCAGGTGGCAGTAGTGATAGGTGGCGGCAACATATACCGTGGGATGAACGAAGCCGAAACAGGCATCGAGCGTGCCCAGGGCGATTATATGGGCATGCTGGCCACTGTTATCAACGGTATGGCCCTGCAGGCAGCTCTGGAGAAAGTGAACGTTAATACACGGCTGCAAAGCGCCATCAAGATGGAGCAGATAGCCGAACCATACATCCGACGCCGTGCTATACGACATTTGGAAAAAGGCCGCGTGGTGATCTTTGGCGCAGGTACAGGCAACCCATACTTCACTACCGATACCGCTGGTTCTCTGCGTGCTATCGAGATAAATGCCGATGTTATCCTGAAAGGCACCCGCGTGGATGGCATCTATAGTGCCGATCCTGAAAAAGATACTACAGCCACCCGTTTCGAAATACTTACTTTTAGCGATGTAATAGGTAAGGGGCTCAAAGTGATGGACATGACCGCCTTCACCCTCTGCCAGGAGAATAACCTCCCCATCATCGTTTTCGACATGAACCGCACCGGCAACTTGCTTGATGTAGTTACCGGAAAAGCGGTGGGTACGCTGGTAAATTAATAGCTGAAACTATTTCTTCCAGAACGAGCGCATAGCCATGTGCTGTAGCCGCGAAATGAAGGATCTCCTTAATCAAGGCTCAAGACTTCCGATCTGCTTTCCATTTCTCCCGGCGACCCAACGCAGCTTTAGCCACTTCATCCGGCGCAAGCGAACCTAACTTCACCTCACCATCCAAAGCATAACTTGCAAAAATTACACCCGTTTTCGACACCACAGACTCCGTCAATTTCCATTGTTGCGGCTGTGTGCCTCCTTCGAAAAGTTTTTGTCCTTCACCGATCGTGACGGGAAATATCCAGGTATGCAATACATCAACCATGTGATTGGATAATAAAGTTTGCATCAAAACACTACTGCCAAACACCAGCAGGTCCGGACCGTCCTGTTCCTTTAATTTTTTCAACTCATTCACTACATCTTTGTTGATCAGGATGGAAGTTTCCCACGATAGATCGACGGGTGTTGTAGCCACCACATATTTATTAATACGGTTGAAGGTGTCGGCGATCGCACCCTTTTCATAAGGCCAGTACGATGCGAATACTTCATACGTACGGCGGCCAAGCAATAGGTCGAACGGGGTTGACATTATCTTGCTCAGGGTACTAAATGTCTGATCATCCTGGTAATGAGTGGCCCAGCCACCCCATTTGAATGGATACTGAGGATCATCTTCCGGTCCGCTGGGGGCCTGCAATACGCCATCCATTGTTATTCTGTTTGCAACAATAATTTTTCGCATGTTATTATTTTTTGTTGAATACAAAGCTATTAAGCCTTGGTAACTCAAACAGGGTGTGTTTGGGACATTGTAGAGGTGTATCGCGATCACATCCCTTTATTTTTTTGCTTTGTGATATTACGCGGTGAGCTTTTTTGATGAAAGCCTGTGCCTGACTGATGTATGTGTTTTAGCATAACGTCTCATTTGCTCACGATGATATCACATTTGTATCACATCTTTTCGCTTTCTTATCTCACGCGGTTTTGTAATTCCCCGTTTACAATAAAAAACTTGTTTTGGGAAATTGGGGAATTTATTTTGGGCTGAAATCCTTTACTGGCAATAGTTATAGTGCTCATTTACCTAATAAAGCATTACCCATTTATGCCCCATTTGTGCCACATTGTACCACAATGGTTACCCATTGATATTTTCGGTTCTAAGTACGTTGTTTGGTTACAATAATGAAAGAACTTTTGCGGATAGTATTACCGGCTTTGCAAAAATATTACTGTACGATGTGACTGTGAAAAAAAGTTAACGACAGGAAACCCCGGGAAACAGAACTACACTGGTCTAAGCGTCTCGCTTAGACCTAAAATATTACAGCGTCTCGCTTGCACTTCAAACTTGTGAACAATAATATCAATTTCTATCTTGCCATTGCATGAGCAGAAAATATCGCATTCAAGACCAAACTCAAATGTATTTTGTAACCTTTACTGTAGTCAACTGGATAGATGTTTTCATACGTGACGATTACAGGGAAATATTTACAGATAGTATTAAGTATTGCCAGCAAAACAAAGGGCTGGAAGTATATGCATGGTGCATTATGACTAGCCACATACATTTAATCATAGGTACAAATGGACAAAATAAATTACAAGATATTATCCGGGACTTGAAAGCATACACTTCCCGGCATCTTCGCAAAGCAATAGAAGATAGTAATATTGAAAGTAGGAAGGAATGGCTGCTATGGATGTTTGAACGAGCTGGTACTTATAATAGCAATAATAATGACTTCCAATTATGGCAACAGCATAGCCACCCAATTGAACTATCCAGAGGTGAACTGGTAAAGCAAAGACTTGATTACCTACATAATAATCCAGTTACTGCTGGATTTGTGACGGAACCCAATCATTGGAAATGGAGTAGCGCTTATGATTATAGCGGTGGTAAGGGGATTGTTGATATTATTTTGATTGAGTGACTTGCAAGCGTGACGCTTGAATATTGTGGGTCTAAGCGAGACGCTTAGACCAGCGGGGTAGTGTTACTGGCCTTGCAAAAATACTATTGTGTATTATGACCGAAGAAAAAAGTTAACGACAGCAAACCCCGGAACAAAAGACTATTTAGGCGTATGCCTGAATCAGGGGGAAAAATTAATCACAAAATTCGTCAAATAGCGGATGGATTACATAACTTAGTTCAAGAAGAACTATATAAATTATTATTATTATTATTTACTATGTTTCAGATAGATATTAACTCATTATTAAAAGGAAGCATAACAAAAATAATATTCATAATACAAGTGTATCTCTCATTTTTAATATGTACAAATAATAAAAGAATAGTTACATCGGACTTATTGAATAAAAAAGGTTTAGAAGTGTGCTTATTAACAGTACTCGTTTATATATTTTTCTACATCGTAATATCAGCAATTGTACATCTTTTATTGTTTAGATACAGTGTATATCTCTACAAGAAAAAAGTAGAAAAACAAAACATAGAATATAAAAAGCAAAAGTTTCAACAAGCTATTTACAAAATAAGTGCTTATACAGGCATTGATCTGTGGCAGTCAATCCTTAAAATGCCATTAGTATATAATTATATTCTCTCAATAATTGTAATTGCCTTACAAATTGCATTTATAGTAGCTAATTTTTGGGCCTGGATTATTTTCTTGACGCTATTTATTTTCACTTCATTAATATATGTCACTGTATTTTTCTTAAATAAGATTGGAATGCTTAATCAATAAAATACATTAGTGATTAAATCATCAACAGTGTTATGTTGTTTTCCGTGACGCAAGCTTGAGTTTGAATATAGATCTGAGCGATGATTAAACCAATTGTTGCCCATACAACTTATGATTTGCATTGCAAATGCTTTGCATAGGCATTCACGTCATAAACTCAGATTATTAAACGAATGTAATATTTTTCAATAACTGTTAAGTATCTGCCTAACAATATTATTGCTTATTCTTTTAAGCTTTTTAGATGCTTTAAACTCACATTCTTTTATACGAATTACTGTCCAGCCTTTAAGTATTAGTGTTCGGGTTACCAAGCGGTCCCGCTTTTTGTTACGCAATATTTTCCTTTCCCAATATTCTTTATTGTTTTGTGGTGTGATATTCCTGCAATTATGTCCATGCCAAAAACAGCCATCAATAAAAACCGCTAACCTTATGCTAGAAAAAACAAAATCTGGTTTGCCAAATAACTTATAGTTTCTACGCCAACCAATTATATTATTATCCTTAAAGAATTTAATTGCCGCTAATTCAGTCGATTTATTTTTCTGTGGCCTTACTAGTCTCATGACTTCGCTTCGCTTATCGCTTGTAAAAACGTCAGCCATATAATAAATACTATTTGAACTCCAACTGTTTTTGACCTAAAACAGATCTTTTGTTTTCGATGTCATAGATGTATTCTTCGATGCAATTGGCCACGTATTCCCCAAGTTTTACAGGGACAGCATTGCCAATTATTTGTTCAAGTTCTGTTTTGGTTCCAGTAAAATGAAAAGTTTGAGGGAATGTTTGAATATAACTTCTTTCAACTGTTGTTAATGGCCTTAAACTGTCATTAATTTCTATAGGATCACCAGGATGTTTAGAATAGCCCTTAGGTATAGGTCTATTAACGCCTCTAATCGTAGGACTTGGCTCATAAATACTAAAAATCCCTCTACGCATATAACTTCTTGGGTGCCTATAATAAAATTCAATGCCAAGTGAATTACCTAAATAATCAAAAATAGTCATAGGTTGTCTTGTTCTATTTTTGATTAAATATGGATTAAGAAATCCGTCTTTAGAGTTTAAATGTCCAATTAAAAAAAAACGCTTTCTTATTTGAGGAACACCACACAAGCTTGCATCTAAAACATCATAGGAAATTCCATAATTTGCCTTTTTAAAGATTTGAAGCGCTTCTTTTAGAATTCTACTCTTAGTAATTCGTTCTACATTTTCCATTACAAACCATTCAGGTCTATTCGTCGCCACAATGTTTGCAAATGTCAATGTTAGATCTGCACGACCTAAAGTCTCGTCTCTTTTGCCTGCACTGGAGAAATCTTGGCAAGGCGGCCCGCCAATTATCATTTGAACTTTCTGTTTACAGATAAATTCAAATGCTTCTTTATTTGATAAATCTATATCATATATTGGATGATCAAAATTTTCACGATAAACTTTTATAGCTGGTTTCCAATTATCAAAAGCAGAAACAATTTCAAATCCTGCATTTTGAAAACCCAGCGACAACCCCCCACATCCTGAAAACAAATCCATTGTAGTCATAAAATACAATTTAGCCAAAAAGTTCGGGAGAATTAAAAATAATGGCATCGAATCTTCTTTCTGGACTTAAAAGTTTTTGTCCTCCACCTAAGATTATTTCTTTGATTTGATTTGCTTGAATTCTAGGCTTTGTCAATTCTTTGCATGTCATAAAATGGTGAGTTATTCTTCCGCTAACAGCAAATGCCTTATCATTTTTAGTATTAAAAGATAATTCGTCAATTATTTTAATATGGTTTATCTGTCCATTTTTACTGAAATCAAATAACATTTTGAAAAGCCAAATAATTGTTCGAATCTGGCGTGTAATTCTTGTTGTTTCAGCTAGTTCTCCTCTAGCTACATCAAGGAAAAGCTGTGTAAATGCAAAATTCGACCAAACAAATACATCAAGGCAAAAATCCGCCAATTGCGAAGACTTTCCAACGGTTTTCCAGATTGGTTGCATTAAAATTGGTTCTTGTTCCCCAAGAATTGAAAGAATAATTTTATCAAGAACAGAAATCATTTGGGGTATAAATTGCCATATATTTTCCCCTTCTGTCCAATCTGTAATCTGATCGAAATCCTTGCCTATTAATTCTTGAAGATAGCCTATTTTTGTTTTAAAGTTTGCTGCTATGCTGCATGCCAAATATACTATCGTATCAGGGCGAACTACTAATTCACACCCAAAATATTCATCTTCTAATGCACACGTTGAATTGTCTGGTAATGCTGTTAATTTGATTTCAATTGGCCTTAAACACTGTCCGTTACTTCTAAGTTGCGTAACTAAATCTACCCTAGGTAGATGTCCTATTACTAATTGCTGGTATGGAGTATAAGAACTTTCAAATGAGAAAAACAAATTATCTGATTGTGGCTCAATTCCATACAAGGAAGATGTTGAAATTTTGCCATGCCTAACGTTTAATTTTTCATCCAAAAACAAATAAATATTTTGAAATCCTTCATTACTTAAATAGTTAGCCAAACCTGCCGGAAAAGAAGAATTAAATTGATTTTTCCCCCATGTTTCCGCCTGAGCAAAATCACGATTTGAATTCGTAATGCCAAAAAGTCCCGGTTTTTGTTTGTTCATAAATACAAATGTGCGTCAAATTTAGTCGTTATTAATCTTAGCGGGTGAAACAATAGTTTATAATTGAAAAACTACGCAGAATTTAGACATTCTATTCCATTTTTTAAATTTCTACCAATCTCTTTTAATATGTTCTAAAATAATTTTCACTATGATCTAAGGTAATTCTTGATTTTATCTTATGGTCAAACAAAACTCCCACAAGCTTTATATAGATTTATCATTTTGCCATTAAAATTTTTGTTTATCTCCTCTTCTAATTCTTTATGGTCCCCTAAACCATAATTATTGCAATCAAGAATAAGTATTCGATGTATGTTTTCAACGAATGTGTCATTCTGGTTTATATCAGAAACAAAATTTTGAATTGCAACCAACGTAATATCTTGTAATATAAACAGATTTAAAACAGGAATTTTATGTTTTGCATCTTCATAAAATAGGTCTTCGCAAGCGGTAGAATTAATACCACATGCCTTAGGAAAAATTTGATGTATAATGCCATTTCTTATAAAATACAAAAAAGAGGCTTTACATCTTAATCGAGGAGGGAAATAATCGGATTCGAAAAACTTAACAAAGTTGTCTTTTTTCCTTTTATCAAATATTCCGTTTTTTGCGACCATAAATAACATACCATAATAATCAATTATTGCAAAAAGAAACTGGGCATGGGGAATATATAAATTAGTATTAGCCCTTAATCCTTTTAGCGTACTCATTATTACAGACTTATATTGGTCTATGTACTGTTCGGTAACCTTTTTTAATTTTTCAGCATCCATAATTAATAATTTAGCAGTCTTTTGAAAATGGCATAATTAAATACTCTTGTATATATTGACTCATTAAAGATCATTTTCTAAAACAGCTTGTTGAAATTATCTTATTTTAAAACTCAGTAACGTTCTGTTATATTTTTGTAACCTTTTTTCTCAAATATAGCGTAACTGCAGTCCAATATCACAAAGCAAATTCTATGGAAAAGAGATAATGAAAGCCAACGTACTACCTCATCCTCTTACGCTTATTGCGTTCGTAGTCTTCGAAGATGTATTGGCCGAGGCCATCGAGGGAGGAGTAGAATGCTTTGCCGTTGTTCACTTCGGTAAAGTTGCGTACGAAGGATTGCAGGTAGGGGTCGTTGGCAATCATAAATGTTACAACGGGTATCTTGAGGCGGCGTAGCTGTCCGGCGAGGTTGAGGGTGCGGTTGAGTATTTTGCTATCTATGCCAAAGCTGTTCTTATAATATTTGTTGCCCACCTTCAGGCAGGTAGGTTTGCCATCGGTGATCATGAATATCTGCTTGTTGGGGTTCTTGCGGCGGCGCAGTATGTCCATCGCCAGCTCCAGCCCTGCTACGGTATTGGTATGGTAAGGGCCCACCTCCAGGTAAGGAAGATCTTTCATCTCTATCTGCCAGGCGTCGTTGCCAAACACCACTATATCGAGCGTATCCTTGGGGTAGCGGGTGGTGATGAGCTCGCTAAGCGCCATAGCAACTTTTTTGGCAGGGGTGATGCGGTCTTCACCATAGAGTATCATGGAGTGAGAGATGTCTATCATCATGACGGTAGAGGTCTGCGTCTTGAAGTCCATCTCGTGTATCTCGAGGTCGTCCTGCTGCATGGAGAGGCGCTCTACGCCGTGGTTGATAAAGGCGTTCTTGAGGCTG
>DATNFP010000003.1:0-4482 GCA_035606335.1 Flavipsychrobacter sp.
TGGCGTGAGCGGGCATCTATGGAGCGCTTTTGAATTGTATAACCGGTAATACGTTTGACACTAACGCCAACCACCTCGGCAATGCTTTTTTTAATGCCTTTTTCGTCTGCTGCAATTGCAGCCAGGAGAGTAAGAGAAATGTCTTTAATCATTGCGTTAGGTTTTTATCCTAAAAGCAGAAACACTTTTTGCCTTTTATATAAAATTAAGAGTGTGTCTTTTTATAATTTGCTATTACATTATCCAGGTGTTTCACAAAACGGTCAACATCGGGATTGTATGAATAGCCACCTTCTATAAGCTTATTGCCATTTTCATCAACAAAGAAATAAAAAGGCTGTGAATCGGTATTAAACTTGGAAGCCTGTAGATCTTCATTTTTATCGCCTACAGTAACAACCTGTGAGTTTAACGCTTTTGAAAAAAACTGTTCATTTGCAGGAAGCTCCATTTTATCAAAATCACAATACAGTGACGCAATAATAAAATCATTTTTCAATCGCTTCATTACTTCCGGGCTTGACCATACCTGTGCTTCCATTTTACGGCAGTTAACACAATTGATGCCGGTAAAATCCAGCATAATGGGCTTTTTCAATTTTTTAGATGCAGCCAATGCTTCGTTATAATCGTAGTACGTGACCAATCCGTATTTACGTGCTATTTCGGGTTCGTATTCTTTTAACTCATTCACATAACGCATTGGTCGTATATCGTTATCAATTGCGCTCGTAGTAATATTTGCAGCAGATGAGTTATTTTCTACTCCTAATATAAAATCCTGCGTACCGATAGGCGGAACAAACTGGCTCATTGCATTAAGTGGTGCACCCCACATGCCAGGCAGCAAATACACTGCAAAACTGAAACATGCTATCGACAGGAATAATTTGAACAGAGATACATATTCCTGACCATAAACATTTTTAGGCGGCACATCGTCGTGTGATAACTTTAATTTACCTAGCAGATACAGGCCTAATAGTATTGCGATGACGATCCAGATAGCGATAAATACTTCTCTGTCCAGTAAGCGCCAGCCACGTGATAAATCTGCATTTGATAAGAACTTTAATGCGAGCGCCAATTCAATGAATCCTAATGTAACCTTAACCTGGTTAAGCCAGCCGCCGGATTGCGCCATTTTATTGAGCAGACCAGGGAATATCGCAAACAAAGCAAATGGTAATGCAAGACCTACGGAAAAACCAAACATACCAATTGTTGGCCCCACAATACCACCACGTCCGGCCAATACGAGCAATGGGCCAACAATAGGCCCTGTGCATGAAAATGATACTATTACTAAGGTCAAAGCCATGAAAAAGATACCTCCAAAGCTGGACATCCCTGCTTTTGCATCAGTTTTACTTGTCCATGATGAAGGCAGAGTAATTTCGAAAGCACCGAGGAATGAAATACCAAATACAACAAAAACAGCAAAGAAGAATAAATTGGCGATCCAGTTGGTAGATAAGTTATTCAGCGCATTAGAGCCAAACAATGCTGAAATAAGCACACCAAGTATGGTGAAAATAATAATGATGGAAAGAGAATAATAAATAGCATTGCGTATCCCTTCCGACCTCGTTTTACTTCTTTTGGTAAAGAAGCTCACTGTAATGGGGATCATTGAATATACACAAGGCGTAAGCACTGCAAGAATGCCACCGCCAAGGGCTTCCAGGAATAGCCATAAAAGTGATTTGTTGGTTTGTCCACCGGGAGTATTACCTCCGTTTTTATTATCGTTTTTAACAGCTACGGCATTTTTTGCTAATCCCGCGGATGTGTCTTTAGCTACAGCGGTTGATGTTTTATTTGTATCTATAGGGATAGCTGAGCTAGCTATTGCGTTTTTATTAGTAGTATCGCCAACGTTTGCTGTACCTGCCACATCACCTATTTCAAATGAAAATGGTTTTGTTTTGGGAGGCAAGCAGCTCTCATTGTTACATACCTGGTATAAATGTTTCCCTGAAATCTTTGGGCTGCCTATTACGCTTACCGTCTGTATATAATCCACCTTATTTTTATACATATGCACAGCACCATCTGTCCCGTCAATGGTTTCTGTAATCAGCTTACCTTTTTCTTTGATATCGCCAATCAGCTTAATGTTACTGTTTTTATCAAAATCGAAAGTGGGTGGAATCAGTGTGCCATCACCTCCAGGTTTAAAAGCCCATATGTGCCAATCCTTTTTTAGCTTAAGGTGAAAAATCAGATCATACTGATTACCGGATTTTTTCTTTGCTTCAAACGTCCATGTGGTTGGATCCTGAACTAGTTGTGCAAATAATGAACCTGATATAAATAAGCTGCAACAAAGCAGTAACGCAAGCCTTAGCGATCTCATCATTAAATTTCTTTTGTTAAGATAAACGTATGATTCATAGTATACGGTTGGTTTAATAAGTAGAAATATTTGTTAATTGTTTATTTCAAAAGTGAAAGTCTTTTTCTTTGGCGGCAAGCACATGTCATTATTACAAACCTGGTATTCATGGCTGCCTGCAATCTTAGTCCCAACATCAGCCTTTATCTTTTGAACGTAATCTATTTTGCCTGTGAGATAAGTGACTTTCCCATCTATACCTTCCATATCCACAGTCTCAGACTTCCCTTTTTCCATTACTTCACCTACCAGGTTTACTTTTTCATTCTTATTAAAATCGAAAGTAGGTGGAATAAGAGTGCCATCACCTCCTGGTTTTATTGCCCATATATGCCATCCTTCGTTTAATGAAAGGTGAAATATCAATTCATATTCATTGCCACTTACTTTTTTTACCTCATAGCTCCAATTTGTTGGATCTGAAATTTTAGGAGTTACAGCAACCTGAGCGCCTGAATTATTGTATGCAAGAACAACACCTAAGAAAATAAACAACACCCGTTTCAACACTTTCATAATCTGGTTTTGGAGCGTGAAATAAAGTTTATAAGCTATTAATTCATGTAAGTAAATGCTTCGAGTATCAATCGTCCGTCTATATTATGTAGATCTTCACTACAAGCACGTTCAGGGTGCGGCATCATGCCATATACGTTTCGATTTGCGTTACAAATACCGGCAATGTTGTGAATGGCACCATTGGGGTTAGAATTAATATGCACTTCCCCACCCTGATCACAATAGCGGAATATTACCTGTTTATTCTTATCCAACTGATCCATAGTTGCCTGGTCGGCATAATACCTGCCTTCACCATGCGCCACCGGTATTTTCAACACCTTATCACGCACATTGCTGCCTATAATATTTGCAGTGTTCTCGCTTTTGATAAAAACATTTTTGCAAACAAACTTCTGGTGCTCGTTTTGAAGTAAAACACCCGGTAATAACCCGGATTCACATAAAATTTGAAAACCATTACACACACCTAATACTTTACCTCCGCTTTCAGCAAATTTTACTACCTGCTCCATCATTGGGCTGAAACGTGCCAATGCACCACAGCGCAAATAATCACCATAAGAAAAGCCACCGGGTAAAACAATACAATCCTCCTTGCCAAACATGCTCAGGTCGCGGTCTTTATGCCAAAGCATTACAACTTCCTGTTGCAGATCATTCTGCAAGGCATGCATCATATCTCGGTCGCAATTAGAGCCGGGAAAAACAATAATTCCAAATTTCATTATAATTTGATCTATTTATATGCTAATTGGCAAAAAACCAAAAAGAGCAGCGAGAAATAAAACATAAAATTACTAAACCGTTTACTTTTTTCAAGCGAAAGAGCATACGATATAATCATTGCTAATGGAGGCATTACCAGGAGCCAGCCACTTTGCACTGAAAAACCCGCACCCACAGCCACAAACACTGAAATAATAAAATAAACGCTTAAAGCAATCCAATTACGGCGCGAATATATGTTTATTTTCGACATTTGGGATTGTATAGATAATAACCCTGCTGTAAACAATATTGATAGGCCTACTATACATCCCGCAAGGTAAGTACGTGTAAGACTGTGGCTTGTTATCAGAAAATCAATGTGCGGGAAGTGTAATACACGCCTTAGCATGTCGAAAAGAAATACAATTGCCAGAAAAAAGTATATTGGTGTAATATACCCCAAAATGCTTACGACCCATTCTCCTAAATTGAATGGGCGTAAAATGATCATACAAATTAATAATAGCAGAAGGTAACCAATAGCTGAGAACTGTAACAAAAATGCTAACCCCAACAAATAGGCAGCATTGAAGATGATCTTGCGCGGATTTACAGTTTGACTAAACCTAAGCAAGATATCTACAGAAGCAAGCAAACACCAGTTTATCAACAATGCCACGCTGAAATAATCGAAGGATGGATAAATGGATGTGAGCAATAAATAAACAAATGCAGGTATATAGGTTGGCTTGCCATACAATTTGTGCCTTATAGCTATACGATTAAGATATAACGCCTGCCCGAAAAGCATTATGACCGTAAACATGGTATAACTGAATGCTCCACCCCTGAAT
>DATNFP010000004.1:0-11909 GCA_035606335.1 Flavipsychrobacter sp.
TAGCAATTTATGTTGACGATAATGCAATACCCACACATGTGGCGAAACAATGTATTACTGACAACGGGTGTTGGAGAAGTAAATTATCAGGCAAGCACTTAATTAAACATACATTAGGTGGTCTATCCGGATTGTTTCCAGGTAAAGCAGAATACGGGAACGTCGCTATTATTTTAAAACGAAAGTGTCAAATAGTTAAACAAGGTATTTTTAAATAACCTAACTCATATTCTACCCCTCCGCAACAGTCTTTTCAAAAACATGATGCGCACTACCATTGCGATGATCCTGCGCTTCTTTGGCAGCCTTGATAAATGCTACAAATAAGGGATGCGGATTTTCTACTGTGCTCTTATATTCAGGATGGAACTGTACACCTATAAAGAACGGATGGTCCTCAACTTCTACTATTTCTATTAGTCCTGTTTTGGGATTTTTCCCTACAGGTTTCATTCCTCCGTTCTCGAATGCGCTCAAGTATTCATTGTTAAATTCGTAACGGTGGCGATGGCGCTCTGTGATATGTGTAGTGCCATATATAGATGCCGTTTTTGAGTCGGGGCGCAGGTCACAATCATACGAGCCGAGGCGCATAGTGCCTCCTTTCTGCGTTACTGCCTTTTGCTCTTCCATCATACAGATCACGCCCTGGTCGGTATCAGGGTTCATCTCTGTAGAATGTGCTTTTTCCATACCTAATATATCACGTGCAAATTCCACGCAGGCCATCTGCATACCGAGGCATATACCAAAGAATGGAATTTTATTTTCACGTGCATAGCGTATAGCATCTATCTTGCCCTGTATGCCACGGCTACCAAAACCGGGAGCTACCAAAATGGCATCAAGATTTTTCAGCTTGTCAATAGCGTTTTCAGAAGTAAGATATTCGGAGTGGATATTGCGGACTTCTACTTTGCATTCGTTCATAGCCCCTGCATGTATCAGCGCCTCGAGGATGGACTTGTAAGCATCCTGCAATTCCACATATTTACCTATAAGACCTACTATTACTTTTGATTTTGGATAGCGCAGCTTATTGAGAAATTCTTTCCAGCGTGTAAGGTCCGGTTCTTTCCCCAAAGGCAATCCAAGCTTTTGCAGGCAGATCACGTCGAGCTTTTCACTCATCATTTCGAGCGGCACACCATATATGGTATCCGCATCGAGCGCTTCGATAACTGCATCCTGTGTAACATTACAGAACAGTGCGATCTTCGTTTTCAGCTCTTTATAAAGAGGTTCCTCTGTACGGCAAACCAATACATCAGGATTCAAACCATTTTCACTCATCATCTTTACAGAGTGTTGGGTAGGTTTGGTCTTTAGTTCTTTGGCTGCTTTCAGATAGGGTATCAAAGTAAGATGGATCACCAGGCATTCGTGACCCATTTCCCATTTTAGCTGGCGTACAGCTTCTATATATGGGAGAGATTCTATATCACCTACGGTACCACCTAATTCAGTAATAATGATATCGTACTTATTCTCATGGCCAAGCAGAGTGATGCGGCGCTTTATTTCATCGGTAATATGAGGGATCACCTGCACTGTTTTACCGAGGTATGCCCCTTCACGTTCCTTATTAATAACGTGCTGGTAGATGCGTCCTGTTGTTACATTGTTAGCCTGAGAGGTATATGTATTTAAAAAACGTTCGTAATGTCCCAGATCCAGGTCGGTTTCTGCCCCGTCTTCCGTTACATAACATTCACCATGTTCATATGGATTCAATGTTCCCGGATCTACATTGATATACGGGTCGAATTTCTGGATGGTAGTGCTGAAGCCGCGTGCCTGTAGCAATTTGGCCAGCGATGCTGCGATAATTCCTTTACCAAGGGATGAAGTAACGCCACCGGTTACAAAAATATATTTAGTCATAACGCTCCTGTTTTTAAGACCGGTGCGCAGCTCGGGTTATAGATATTACAAAAATTTGTGGGGGGAAGCTGTTGCGGTCGTACAAAGATAGTAATAATTGCTCAATCACTTCAAGGGTATCTATGTTAATGTACCCGGGAAATGTAAAAATGTGAGTATAATGTGAAGAAGCGATAATGAGTAAAAAAATTACTATAAAAAAAGCAGTATAGTATAATGGCATTGAGCAATAAAGTAATTAAAATACATTTGTCATCAAATTTCAAGTATGCAATTCGATCGGAGTGGTTTCTATAACGAGCGGCTCATACAATTATATAGCGAGCTGCTGCGCCCCCGGATGATAGAAGAAAAGATGCTGGTGCTGCTCCGACAGGGGCGGATCAGCAAATGGTTCAGCGGCATAGGACAAGAAGCAATATCCGTAGGGGCTACCCTCGCTATGGATAAGGATGAATATATAATGCCACTGCACCGCAACCTTGGCGTATTTACTGCGCGCAAAATGCCCTTCGACAAGCTGTTCATGCAATGGCAGGGACGGAAAGAGGGATTCAGCAAAGGGCGCGAACGCTCTTTTCACTTTGGTGCGAATGAATACCATATATGCGGTATGATATCGCACCTGGGGCCGCAACTGGCAATAGCCGATGGGGTGGCGCTGGCGCATAAGCTGAAAAAAGAAAGTAAAGCAGCCCTTGCCTTTAGTGGCGATGGCGGTACAAGTGAGGGAGATTTTCATGAGGCGCTGAATGTGGCCGCTGTATGGAAGCTGCCCGTGATATTCCTGATAGAAAATAATGGATATGGCCTGAGTACGCCTGTTAATGAACAGTTTGTTTGCAAGCACCTGGCCGACAAAGCTGTAGGCTATGGCATGGCGGGAATTACTATAGACGGCAATAACATACTGGAGGTATATAAGGCAGTGGCCGAGGCCCGGCACTACTGCATCAGCGAGCAGAAGCCTATATTAATAGAGTGCATGACCTTCCGCATGAGGGGACATGAAGAAGCAAGCGGAACGAAATATGTGCCCAAAGAGCTGTTTGAAGAATGGGGCAAGAAAGACCCTGTTATCAATTTTGAGCGCTACCTGCTGGAGCAGAACATACTTTCTGAAAGCATGGTGAGCGAGATGCGCCATAAAATACAAAAGGAAATAGAAGATGGCCTGGCAAAAGGATTTGCTGCAGAACCTGTAAGCCCGGATACAAAAGAAGAGCTTGCCGATGTGTATGCACCCGTACATCACGCACCACAAGCGCCTTCAGGAGAAAGAACAGAGAAAAAATTTATCAATGCCATAAGCGACGGATTGAAACAGTGTATGGAAAAATACCCTAACCTGGTGCTGATGGGGCAGGATATAGCAGAATATGGCGGGGCCTTTAAAGTAACGGAAGGATTTGTGCAGTTGTTTGGCAAAGAACGGGTACGCAACACACCATTGTGTGAGAGCGCTATTGTGGGTACAGCACTTGGCTTATCTATAAAAGGGTTCAAGTCGATGATGGAAATGCAGTTTGCCGATTTTGTGACCGTGGGCTTTAACCAGATCATAAATAACCTTGCTAAAATATATTACCGCTGGGGACAGAATGCAGATGTGGTGATACGTATGCCAACCGGTGCGGGGGTGGGCGCGGGCCCATTCCACTCACAAAGTAATGAAGCATGGTTTGTGCATACGCCGGGACTCAAGGTAGTGTACCCATCTACACCCGAGGACGCAAAAGGGCTGATGATAGCAGCTATCGAAGATCCAAACCCTGTAATGTTCTTTGAGCATAAAGCTTTGTATCGTGGTATTACCGGCCCTGTGCCTGATGATTATTACAGTATAGAAATAGGAAAAGCAAGACAAGTGCAGCATGGGGAAGATAGCAGCATTATCACCTATGGAAGCGGCGTGCACTGGGCTACAGATTATGCCTCAAAGCACCAGGATATATCATTCGACATTTTGGACCTGCGCACTTTACTGCCGCTGGACTATGATGCCATCCGCGCATCTGTAGAGCGTACGGGAAAAGTATTGCTGCTGCATGAGGACACGCTGACAGGCGGTATAGGCGGGGAACTGGGAGCATGGATATCTGAAAACTGTTTTGAAAATTTGGATGCGCCCATAGTGCGCTGTGCGAGCCTGGATACGCCTGTGCCATTTGCCATAGAGCTGGAGCAAAACTTCCTGGCAAAAAGCAGGCTGCATGAAAGTGTGCAAAAACTAATGAGCTATTAGTGCTAATTAAAAAATCATCAATCATTTTTTACTTTCGTGAACGAAACACCGCCTGAATGACTGTACGTTTATGTTTATTGCCGTTTGCATGTATCCTGTTAATATCCTCATGTAACTATGCAGGTAAAACCGGGAACCATGGCCCTATAGTATTAGGGGACTCTTCTACTATTGTTACGGAAACAGACAGCGAGTCGCTAAAGGATCTTGTAACAGAAATTACTCCCCCTGCGCAAGAGGAACAGCAACAGCCGCAAGACACAGTAACCAGCCAACAGCCTGCACAGGACAGCACGCAGATAAAAGCGGTGAAGCAACCCGCGGAACAACAAACGAAAAAGCCCGAAGCTATTGCGGCAGCTACACAACCTGCCGGGCAGGGATTATCAGTCGCATTCAAAGAGGTAACGGTATTTATTCCCAACATCGTAACCAAATCTTATAGGAACCAACATCCTGAAAGGGCTAATGGGGCAACCTATCAGTTAGCCGGAGGAACTATCAATGGCAAGCAGATAAAAGTAAGCGGGGGAAATGTTACGAAAATATCACAGCGCTACCAGACCATAATAATGATAAAGAACCAGGTCGGCACATTGCAATTGGATGCATTGAGCAACACTACAGACTGGAAGCCACTAAGGGGTGGTAGCAATACCTATTATATATCAGGCCTCGACCCATCGAAGCTGGAATATACCAAAGCATCTACCTCGGCTATACGTAACGCTGTACAGAGAGCCACCCGCGCGCATCGCATGAGCAGAAGATATGCCCAGGAATGGATGCAAAGCGTAAGGAACGTACGTGCTACTAATCAGCGCCCGCTTTATGTGGTGTTGAAAAGCGTGGTATGGAAAATAGAAGGTAAAAATGCGCAAGGCAGGGCTTTCCAGAAGCAGCTACGTATTGATATACCGACACCTTAATTTAAGAATTAGTAACCTCAGCAATACATTTCAGCTCGATAGCTATTGGAGTAGGTAGCGAATTAATAGCTACCGTTGTCCGGCATGGCTGGTTGTCTTTAAAATATTCGGCGTATATCTTATTATAGGTCTGGAAATCGCGCTTCATATCCACGAGGAACACGGTAACATCTATCAGCTTATCCCAACTGCTGCCGCTTTCTTCAAGGACAATCCTTACATTTTCGAATACGCTGCGGCATTGTGCTGCAAAATCAAATTCGAGGAAATTACCGTTCTTGTCCAGTTTTAGTCCCGGGATTTCATCCGTACCGGGCTTGCGTGGGCCAATGCCGGAAAGAAATAATAAGTTACCCACTTTGCGGGCATGAGGATATAAACCTACAGGTTTGGGGGCTTTGTCAGTAGATATGCGTTCAGACATGGTGTAAAAGTAAAGAATGAAGGCATATTGTTAAACTGCCACATGCGTGTAGCTACATCTTTAATAAAAAATAGGTATGTATTATTATTTACGGTTAATGGCAAAATAAATAACAATAGTAACGTAATCAATATTTAATACATTAACATTATTATGGTAAATAAAAATTAAACATAACGTATCCTCTCATATTTAAAGCTATATTAAAGTTATTTGAAAGGCATTTATATAGACTTGCAAATTCGTTACTTACACGTAAATTTGTGCGGTCTAAATAAACCTTCGTTTAATACAAAGCACATATGAATTTTTTATTGCTGGCTGTGGAACAAAACACGCCATTTAACTATTTTCCGGTAGCGTTGCAGTTGGTTATCGCTGTCGGTTTTGTGGCAGTCATGATGGTCGTAACTCACTTACTCGGCCCGAAAAGAAGAACAAAGGACAAACTCATCAACTTCGAAAGTGGTATACCCTCTGTAGGTAATGCACGCCAGCCGATGGGTATCAAATATTTTCTTGTAGCGATATTGTTCGTGTTGTTCGATGTTGAAGTAATATTCTTTTATCCATACGCAGTAAACTTTAAGGCGCTGGGAACAGACGGCTTTTTTGCAGTGTTGTTGTTCGTGGCTTTCTTTTTATGCGGATTTATCTACATAGTAAAGAAAGGTGCCCTGGAATGGGAAGATTAGTGCTGAATGAAGTGTGATTGAAAAGTTCTTTTTTTAACTATTTAAAATTTTGCTCCTGTAGTAGGAGAAAGGAGGAATATATGCCTCGTCCGGTTCAATATAATACAAAAGTGAAGATCGTGGATATACCAGAAGGGTATTCCGGTGAAGGGTTTCATGCTACATCATTTGACAAGGTGGTAGGCCTGGCGCGTAAAAATTCTTTATGGCCATTGCCATTTGCTACCTCATGCTGTGGTATTGAATTTATGGCAACAATGGGCTCTCACTACGACTTAGGAAGATTTGGCGCTGAGCGTATGGGCTTTACGCCACGCCAGTGCGATATGCTGCTTGTGGCTGGTACTATTGCTAAAAAGATGGGACCAATTTTGCGCCAGGTATATCTGCAAATGGCAGAGCCACGTTGGGTGATAGCTATAGGTGCATGTGCAAGTAGTGGTGGTATTTTCGATTCTTACTCTGTGCTGCAGGGTATAGACCAGGTAATACCTGTTGACGTTTATGTACCGGGCTGTCCCCCAAGGCCGGAAGGAATATTAGACGGCATTCTGAAACTACAGGATCTTGTACAGAACGAAAGCCTGCGCAGAAGGAATCATCCTAAATACAAAGCGTTGCTGGAAAGCTACGGAATACAATAAATACTCCCGACCTGTAACAAGGAACGGTCTTATATAACAAACTGCTTAACGCCCTTTATGGGATTGACAAACGAAATAATAAAAAAGCGACTGACGGAAAAGTTCGGCGAGCAGCTTACTGAATGGGAAGAGCCATTTGGACTGCTTACTTTCCGGGCTCCTGCAGCAATGAATCTGAAAGTGTTGCAATTCTTATTCGATGATGAGGAATTGCGTTTCCGTTTTCTCACCGATCTTACCGGGGTTCATTATCCTGATAGAAAGAATGAGGAATTGAGTGTAGTATATCATTTACATAACCTGGTAGATAATGTGCGCCTGCGATTGAAAATATATGTGCCGGTAGAACAGCCGGATGTATTTACCGCAACACAATTATATTCAGGAGCCAACTGGATGGAACGGGAAACCTATGATTTTTTCGGAGTTAATTTCTTAGGCCATCCTAACCTGATACGCATTCTTAACGTGGATGAAATGGATTACTTCCCTATGCGCAAGGAATACCCGATGGAAGACCCGACGCGTACGGATAAAGATGATGAAATGTTTGGCAGAGGCGGGACGATAGTATAACGGCTTTGAGGGAATGATTATTAAAAATTTGAACAGCAAAAATAGTTGAGGAATAATATGTCTGAACTTCAGCATCATCAACAGCATCATGTAAAACTTTCGGAAGAGTCGTTGCAGAAGCAAACGACAACTCTGAACTTAGGGCCGACACACCCGGCAACACATGGTGTGTTTCAAAACATACTTGAGATTGATGGTGAGCGTGTGCTGGAAGCAACACCCACTATTGGCTATATACACAGGGCTTTTGAAAAGATCGCGGAACGCCGCCCTTATTACCAGATCACTCCGCTTACGGACAGGTTGAACTATTGCTCATCTCCCATCAACAATATGGGATGGCACATGACGATAGAAAAGCTATTAGGCATTAAGATACCCAAGCGTGTAGAATACCTGCGTATAATAATCATGGAGTTGGCGCGTATAGCTGATCATCTTGTTTGTAATTCAGTGATCGGTGTGGATACAGGAGCGCTTACAGGGTTCACTTATGTTTTCCAGTACAGGGAACTGATATATGAAATATGGGAAGAGATATGTGGCTCTCGCCTTACAACCAATATAGGACGTGTAGGTGGTTTTGAACGCAACTTCAATGAAACATCATTTGCCAAGCTGCGCAAGTTCTTAGATACATTCCCTCATGCTCTGAAAGAATTTGAAAATCTCCTGAACAGGAACAGGATATTCATGGATAGATGTATTGGTGCAGGACCTATCAGTGCAGACAGGGCATTGAACTATGGATTTACAGGCCCCAACCTACGTGCTGCGGGTGTGGATTATGATGTGCGTGTTGCCCAGCCTTACAGCTCTTACGAAGATTTTGAATTTAAAATACCCATTGGCACAGTAGGTGATGTATATGACCGCTACATGGTGCGCGATGTAGAAATGTGGGAAAGTGTAAGCATCATCCACCAGGCGCTGGAAAAAATAGAAAAGATAGAACGCGATTTTCCTGAGCAGAAAAATATTTTCTATGCTCCTGAGGCCGATCATTTTCATCTGCCGCCTAAAGAAGATGTTTATACTAAAATGGAAGCGCTTATCTACCATTTTAAAATAATAATGGGTGAGATAGATGCACTGCCTGGTGAAGTGTATCATGCAGTGGAAGGAGGTAACGGTGAACTGGGTTTTTACTTAATCAGCGATGGTGGCAGAACGCCATACCGCTTGCATTTCCGCAGGCCATGTTTCATTTATTACCAGGCATACCCTGAAATGATAAAGGATGGTTTGCTCAGCGATGCAATTATTGCATTGAGTAGCTTGAATGTAATAGCAGGAGAATTAGACGCTTAAAAAGCATAGAGCGCGATTGAAAATATTTGAGTTTAAACAAATGAGCTGAGAAGCGATCGTAAGTTATCAGCAAATATCAAATTAGCTCACAAATGGTGAAGTTTAGTGAAGAAAAACTGAATAAAGCAAACGAAATAATTGCCCGTTACCCGGAAGGGAAGCAGAAAAGCGCATTGCTGCCTATTCTGCACCTCGCACAGGATGAGTTTGGCGGATGGTTGGATGTGCCTGTGATGGATTATGTGGCGACATTGCTGAAGATAGAACCGATAGAAGTATATGAAGTAGCCACGTTCTACTCTATGTATCATCTGAAGCCGGTAGGGAAATATGTGCTTGAAGTATGCCAGACAGGTCCATGTATGCTGAATGGCAGTGATGAAATAATAGAACATATAAAAAATCGTCTTGGCATCAATGAAAAAGAAACAACACCTGATGGTTTGTTTACTTTAAAACCTGTTGAATGCCTCGGGGCATGTGGCTATGCACCAATGATGCAATTGGGTAAAAACTATAAAGAATTTTTGACGAAAGACAAAGTAGACGCATTATTAACTGAATTAGCAAACCAGCCTATATAGCAAAAGATCCAACCTTAAATTCTTATGGTTCTGACATATCATAATATTGGGGTTGAGGCAGGTTTTAATACAGTTAAGTACAAGGCTTTTGAGCAACAGATCGCTCACCTGAAACAGCATTTTGATATTGTGTCGGCAGATAGCTATATCAACTATATAAAAACAAATGGCAGAAGCAAAGAAGGTAGCGTGCTTCTCACATTTGACGATGCTTACACATCATTTAAAGAATTGGTTTTTCCTTTAATGTCCCTGAATAACCTGCCTTCTACGGTTTTTGTCTGCACAGGTTATTTAGGTCGGTCGAACGAATGGGATAATGAGGAGAATAGAATACCGATAATGGATGAGCTGTCAATGCTAAAATTATCGGAAAGCAGCCTGGTAACAATTGGTGCTCATACGGTATCACACAGGTCTCTAAGCTCTTTGAAAGACGATGATATAAAATATGAATTGATCGAATCAAAAAAGAGCCTTGAAAGGTTAACAGGTAAAGCCGTTAACTACTTTGCATATCCATACGGCCAGCTTTATCTCAATGTAAATAAAACGGCTATGAAGGCTGCAAACGAAGCAGCATATTTAGCGGCATTCTCTACAAACTTCAATAATATCAATCATAAAAGTGATCTGTACAAGCTCAACAGGGTGGATATTATTTCTTCAGATGATTTGAATATTTTTTACAGCAAGCTGAAACACAATAACTATTACTATTATAAACAGAATATAAAAAACGCATATAGTTTTTTAAAGACCCTGAAATAATATAAATGCAATCCGGCAGTGAATATAAAATAGTCAGATTAGGCGTGCAGGAATTTCACTTGCTGATACCGCTTATGAAGGATTGCTTTGGGGTGGATGTGGACATTGAATTTTTCAGGTGGAAGTATGAGCAAAACCCTGCGGGAGAAGTGATAGGTTTCCTGGCAGTTGCAGGTAACGGAGAAATTGGTGCGTATTATGGAGTGATCCCGGAAAGGTATATTGTAGATGGTGAGGAAAAGATTATCTACCAGTCATGCGACACTATGACCCATTCGGGCCATAGGCGAAAGGGGTTGTTTCAGTTGCTTGCTAATCATTGTTATGATTACCTGAAAAGTATAAACAAGCTCTTTATCATAGGTTTTGGTGGCGATATGTCCACTCCCGGTTTTTTGAAATTTGGGTGGCAGCAGATATCAAATGTGCAGCAAATGTTATATCCGAAATGGTTTTCAGCGTTGCCTGTAGGTAATAGCGAAAAATACCGGGTACAGGAAGTAAATGATATAAATAAGCTGGATGGATTGCTTCAAAAAAGCAATAGCCATACCCAGATACATTCATTGAAAAACTCAGAGATCTTTGAATGGAGAATAAAGAACCCATTGCATAAATATCAGCTATATGTAGCCGTGGATAGCGACAACAGTGCAATTGGCTATATATGTTACTATATCAGCAGGAACAGGATATACTTATTTGATTTTTATTCTGCGGATAGACAGGCCGAAAAGACCTTGCTATATCATATAAAAAAGAAATTGAATAAAGAAAAAAACACAAAGTGGATACAGACATTATGCAGTGAGAATAGTTATATATATAGTGCTCTTAAAAAAAATTGGTTTTTAACAAGTCCGTTTAAAGACTGGCAAAGATTATCTTTGCCTATCATTTTTTTTTCGGACCAGGAAAATATGCAACGGTATGGCAAGGCGAATTTGTGGAATTTTACAACATTCGATCATGACACCTTGTAGAATAAGTGATTTTAAATAATTGAACCTATTGAAAGGGTTTAGAATTGATAGACGAACTGCGAGCAGCAGTAACAAATTAACAGTTCTATGAAAAGTAACTTTTTTGTTTTAGCGATTATTGGTTCTTTGCTTTTTATGAGTTGTAGCGACGGTACGAAAAGTGAAAAGGCAGACGAAAGTTCGGCGGCTATGCCCGGTACGCCTGCGGCAGCCGGTGTAGCTGAAGCTGCAGATGCGCTGGCAGACATATCGGGAACTTACACAGGTATTTTACCATGTGCAGATTGTGAAGGATTGAAAACAACTATTATTTTGAATAGCGATAAGAGCTACGAGATAGATGAAGAATATTTGGGAAAGAAAGTAACAAATAAAACAAATGGCAGGCCATGGATAGTGAAAGATGATATTGTGACACTGGATAGCATGAAAAATTCAAAGCCTGTAAAATATAAGATTGAAGATAACAGCATTGTGCAACTGGATATGAATGGAAACAAGATAACAGGGCCGACGGCTGATAAGTTTATTTTAAAGAAACAATAATTTAAGTAAACCCTTTCGGGGTTTGAGTTTATGGCAATTAAATTATTATTAGAGAACGACCATGTAGAAGGTATCCGTTATTACGATACCTACAGAAAACATGGCGGCTACAGATCGGTAGAGAAGGCATTTAAAATGTCGCCAGCCGATATAGTGGAGGAAGTAAAGAAAAGTGGCCTGCGCGGTCGTGGTGGTGCGGGTTTCCCCACAGGGTTGAAATGGAGCTTTATTGCCAAACCTGAAGGCGTGCCTCGTCACCTGGTGTGTAATGCGGATGAATCAGAGCCCGGTACTTTCAAAGACCGTTACCTGATGGA
>DATNFP010000005.1:0-20158 GCA_035606335.1 Flavipsychrobacter sp.
CAGGATGGGCAATATTGTACACTCCATTAAATACCGATACTCTTCCGAATACTATATATCGCTCATTCTCATTTAGCGATTTCTTAAGCCACTGCGCACCCTGGAACCATATCAACTCTATTCTTCCTGTTTCATCATATAGGGTAGCGACAAGCCTTCTTTTTCTGCCTTCCCCTTCTTCAAAGATATTTACCAGGATGCCCGACAATTGTACATATTCTGTTTGGGGATTAATGGCAGCAATTTTAGTGACCTGTGTACGGTCAAAATAGCGGTATGGATAATGATATAATAGATCTTCAAAGGTGTTCATTTCCAGCTCCTTACGAAGCATTTCTCCCCGTTGCGGCCCAACGCCTTTCAGATATTCAATTGGATGTGATAATATAGATGCCGTATTGCTTATAATGCAGTATTTGAATACAAAAATAATGAAGCAATAACTACTTACTGTGCTTTACCGGCTATTGTTATCCACAGCCAGAACGGTGCGGATATTCAGCTCATGGGCAGCACGCATTACAGCTACTATATCGTCAGCAGTAGCTTGCTTGTCTGCATTTATTACTACAGTTGGTTCTGCATCCTGTGATTTGGATACAACCCTTGAAATGGCTGATTGTAAGGAATCTGCAGGAACTGAGGCCGTGCCGACATAGAAGTGTTGTTTGGAATCTATAGATACTACTACTGTTTGTTTTGCCTTGGTGTCACTTTTAGCTTTTGGGATAGTTAATTTGATAACATTAGGGTTAGCTAATGTGGATATGATAAGAAAGAAAAGCAACAGGATGAAAAGAATATCATTCAGGGCAGATGTATGCGCCTGTGGTTCTTCTCGTAATGATTTTCTAAAGTTCATTAATGCTTTCTTTTATCGTGTTGGTTCCTGAAGTATATCTAAAAATTCTACTGATGCCGCTTCCATGTGATGTACATTTTTATTTATCTGCGCATTCAGGTAGTTATATGCCACATAAGCAAGCAGACCTATTATCAATCCTACAGCAGATGTTACCATCTTTGTATATATACCGCCGGCTATGGTTTCTAAAGAAAACCCCTGGTGCTGCACATTGAAGAAAAGGATGATCATACCGGCAATAGTACCCAGGAACCCGAACATTGGCGCAATACCTGCAAGGGTAGAGAGTATGGATAGATTTTTCTCCTGTTTATAAACTTCAAGTTTGCCGGTACTCTCCATTGATTTTTCAATATTGTCAATTGGTTTGCCTATGCGGCTAATGCCTTTATCAATAATACGGGCCACAGGGCTATCAGTATTACGGCACAGTGCCTTTGCTGCTGGCAAATTACCACCTGTTATTTGTTCCCGGATCCTCGACATAAACAAATTATCCATCTGCGACGCTTTGCGTATCACTATCAGGCGCTCTACAAATACATATACCAGCAATATCGAACATATCAGCAATGGTATCATTAATACTCCGCCTTCTTTCAACAAATAGAATAATGATATTTTTTCGGCTGGTACATTAGTCGCTGTTGCGGCAGCTTTTATAGAAGTATCTACCTGTAACAGAAGTATGGATAATAAAGACATGAGTTGGATTTGCGCGTTAGCAAATGTAATAATTACGAAAAACTAAAAGTAGTTAAAATGAAAAAGCCGGGGTAATACCCCGGCAAATATTTATAAATATATTAACTAAGCTATAGAAACTAACTCTATTTCAAATACAAGGTCTTCGCCTGCTAACGGGTGGTTTGCATCCAATACGACTGAATCTTCTAATACTTCAGTTACTACTACAGGGAATTGGTTGCCTGAATTATCACTCATAAAAAGCTCCATCCCAACTTCTGGCTTCATATCTGGCGGAAAATCTTTTAAAGGATATTCCATTGTCATATCTTCATTGTATTCACCGTAGGCCTGATCAACTGGAATATTTACAGTCTTTTTTTCGCCTACTCCCATATCAAGGAGCGCATCATCGAAACCTTTGATTACTTGTCCACTGCCAACTGTAAACTCAAGTGGTTCACGTCCTTCAGAGCTGTCAAACGTAGACCCATCATTAAGTTTGCCGTGATAATGAACACGTACGGTATCGCCCTTTTTTGCTTGCTGCATAAATTCTTTTTTATATAAATTCTAAAGGCGCAAGGTAATAATAATATCAAAAAGGCAAAGGTTATCTTTACCAAAAAAATTTACGGATGATCCGATGCCTGACGTCTAATTTAATGATCTTTATACTTATAATAAATTATTCTAAAGGATATGGACAAACAGGAAATGTAACAAATAGCAGTTCCGTAACTATTACCGGTGATGAACAGATAAGTGCATGGCTGCCATTGCTAAAGGGAAAGAAAGTAGCATTATTAATAAATCAGACTGCAACCGTTGGGAATAAATTATTATTAGATACTCTTATGAACCTTCATGTAGATGTAGTGAAGGTATTTTCGCCGGAGCATGGTTTAAGAGGGGTAGCAGATGCTGGAGATAAAGTAAACAACAGTACAGATAGCGCGACAGGTATACCTGTTATTTCATTGTATGGGAGCAATAAAAAGCCAACAAAGGAACAATTAGAGGGTATAGATATTTTAATTTACGATTTGCAGGACGTTGGCGTCAGATTTTACACATATATCTCCACGCTGCAATATGCAATGGAAGCGTGTGCTGAAAACAACAAAAGTTTTATGATCCTGGACCGCCCTGATCCTAATGGTTTTTATGTGGATGGCCCGGTATTAGATACCTCTTTAGGTTCTTTTGTAGGTATGCAGCCTATTCCTATCGTTTATGGGATGACTCCGGGCGAATATGCAAAAATGCTGGTTGGCGAACATTGGTTCAATAATGCCGGACAGCTCAATTTAAAGATCATACCCTGCCTCAACTACGACCACACAAGGAAGTATATTATAAAACAATCGCCGTCCCCAAATTTAAGGTCTATGACTGCCGTCTACTTATATCCTTCATTATGTTTGTTCGAAGGCACCGTAGTAAGTGTAGGTCGTGGTACAGATATTCCTTTCCAGCAATGGGGAAATCCTGAATTTGCAGGCAAAGCTTCCTATAGTTTCATCCCCGTTAGTAACATTGGTGCTGCCCATCCATTATACGAGAACAAATATTGTTACGGTGAAGTGGTCGCAACATCTGCAACCGAAGCTCTTGCTTTGATACAAGGCAAATTGCAATTATCGTGGCTCATTAAAGCTTACAAATGGTATCCTGACAAGGGAAAATTTTTCAACAGTTTTTTTGAAAAGCTTGCGGGAAATAAATTATTAATGAGCCAAATTGAAGACGGCAAAACAGAAGACGAAATAACAGAAAGCTGGCAAAAAGATCTACAGGTATTTAAACAAACGCGCAAAAAATATTTGCTTTACACTGATTTTGAATAACATTTTATCAGGGATAATACCTTCTTTACCAAAAATGCTTCAGGGATTTTTTGTTTCTATATATGATTTTTTAAAGAGCAGGAAAACGCTTTGCTGGTTATTGTTTGTGTCTACTTTATGTTTTTGGGGAGTTTTAGCAAGTAAAGTAAAATTTGAAGAAGATATCACAAGCATGCTGCCTGATAGCAGGGCTATTCGTGCAATGAATGATGTTATCAGCCATACACAGGCAGGCGAGCAGATAATATTTCTGGTTTCATTTAAGGACACATCACATACCGATCCCGATAGTCTCATCAATGTAGTTAACGGTTTTAACGGGCAATTGCATGCTAATTGCAGCAGATGGATAGATACTGTGTCCTTGCAGATAGGGGAGAGTTATGAGGAATCATTATTATCTGTTTTTCAAAATAACCTTCCGTTGTTTTTGACAGCAAATGATTTCAGGCAATTAGATACTTTGCTGCAACCGGAGCATATTAAAAAAACGCTTCAAACTAATCGCAAGATATTATTATCTCCGGCCAGTGTTGTGTATAAGCAGGTAATAGCTCAGGATCCTGCAGGAATGTCAAGGTTAGTATGGGCAAAACTCAAAGGATTACAATTCGATCCTAATTACGAAATATACAATGGGTACATATTTTCTAATAATGAGCGCCAACTGACCTTTTTCTTAAAACCTAAATACAAATCAAATGAAATAGGAAAGAACAGCAAGTTTTTTAGGGAACTGGATCAATTAATAATTGATCAGGAAGCAAAAGATCCTGGAATACACATTACTTATTTCGGAGGTCCTGCAGTTGCGGCAGGCAATGCCATGCAATTGCGTACAGACACAATAGTTACGCTCTCTGCTACTATCATTTTACTGTTAGCTCTTACTTATTATTTTTTCAGAAAAAAGAGAATACCATTATTGCTGCTTGTTCCGGTGGTTTATGGTGCAACAATGGGGTTAGCTATTATGTACCTGGTCCAGGGGAGCATATCTGTCATCGCCCTCGGAGCAGGCGCTATAATTCTTGGCTGCGCAATCGATTATTCAATCCATTTCCTGGCTCACGCAAAGCATGCAAAAGATATTCGCTCTACTATTGATGAATTGGCACAGCCATTAACTATAGGCAGTTTCACAACCATTGCGGCTTTTTTTTCACTGCGTTTTGTACATACGCCCATATTGCAGGATTTAGGACTGTTTGCTGCTATTAGTCTGACAGGCGCAGCTTTATGCACGCTGATTTTTCTTCCTCATTTCCCATTGGGAATTGAGCATAAAGAAGTAAAACCAACAGTTTTCGATAAACTGGCTTTGTGGCAACCCGAAAGTAATAAATGGCTGGTCTTGTTCATTTTCCTGCTTACGCCTGTATTGTTATACTTCAGTTTTAATGTACAGTTCGACAATGACTTAATGCATTTAAATTATTTATCTCCACGAATGCAAAAAGCCCAGGACGAGGTAAGCAAAGCAAATGCGTATGCCCTAAGCTCTGTTTTTCTCATTGCTAATGAGGATAATGAAGAACACGCTTTGCAAAAGTTAGAAAGTGTAACCCCGCAATTGGATACAATGCTTCAAAAAGGGTGGGTGAGAAGTGCTTCTAACCCTACATTATTATTACCCTCTTTAGCTGAACAAAGAAAAAGAATTGCTCGTTGGAATACATTTTGGAGCGAAAACAGGAAACAGGAAGTTTTAAAGGCAGTCAACGAGTATGCCGTACAGGACGGGTATGCTGCTAACGCATTTACATCTTTTAAAAGCTCTTTAGATAAAACATATACTCCTTTCGATACAACAACGGTTTCTTTATTAAAAACATTTTTCCCCGGCAGTTTCACATTCGATAAGCATAACCACTATGCCATTGCAGCTTTAAAAGTCTTGCCGGAGCACCGTAAAGAAGTTTTTAAATATTTATCAAAACAAAATGCAGTAACAATTACCGACAGACAACAAGGAGCCGTGCAACTTGTTAGTATATTAAACAAAGATTTTAATAATATAGCGATATACACCACATTTATTGTCTTTTTTGCCCTCCTGATAGGATATGGACGATTGGAATTAGCTCTTATTTCCTTTTTGCCTATGGCCATATCCTGGGTGTGGATATTAGGGTTAATGGCGTTGCTGGGGTTGAAATTTAATATTGTCAATATCATTATTTCCACACTCATTTTTGGCCTCGGTGATGACTATAGCATCTTTACAATGGATGGGATGGTGGAAAAATACAAGCATGGAGTTCAGAAGCTAAGTTCCATACGTGCAGCAGTATATGTGTCTGCTGTTACTGTATTTATAGGACTTGGGGTATTACTATTAGCCAAACATCCTGCGTTACGTTCTATTGCGTTAATATCGGTTACAGGCATGTTATGCGTTGTATTTATTTCGCAAACACTGCAACCTTTTCTCTTCAATTGGTTTATTCAAAACAGGGCAAATAAGAAATTCCTGCCGTTTACATTTTGGAGCTTTGCGAAATCAGTGTTTGCTTTTCTTTATTTTTTTGTTGGCTCTCTCATCCTGACGGTATTAGGAATTTTGTTTACAAAGCTTTGGCCATTCAATAAGGAGAAAGGTAAATATTGGTATCATATATGGATCAGCCGTTTTACATGGAGCATGATGTATATCATGGGCAATGTAAGAAAGCGGGTATATAACATATCTGGAGAAGATTTTCAAAAGCCTGCGATATATATAGCCAATCACTCGTCTTTTCTCGATATATTAATTACAACCATGCTGAATCCTAAGCTGGTTTTGCTTACAAATAAATGGGTGTGGCGTTCTCCGGTCTTTGGAGCAGTGGTTCGTATGGCAGAATATTATCCTGTCATTTATGGTGCCGAAGATAGTCTGGATCAATTGCGCGGACTGATACAGCATGGGTATTCCATTGTTATATTTCCTGAGGGTACACGATCATACGATGATACCATCAAACGGTTTCACAAAGGAGCATTTTACATAGCACAGCAGTTACAGCTTGATATAGTTCCAATTGTTTTACATGGCGTTCATTATACTATGCAGAAGGGCGATTGGCTGCTGAAAGATGGCACTTGTTCAGTTTATATCGAGCCACGAATTAAATCTGATAATACTTCTTTTGGACTGACTTATAGTGAAAAGGCAAAATTTATCAGCAGATGGATGCGTAAAGAATATGCTCAGATAAAAGAAGAAAACGAGACACCAAGATACTTTAAAGAGCAACTGCTTAGAAGCTATATGTATAAAGGCCCTGTGCTTGAGTGGTATTGCCGTATAAAAATTCGACTGGAAGGCTATTATGAACAATTTCATGAATTGATACCGAGGCAAGGCAAGTTCTATGATTTAGGGTGCGGTTATGGTTTTATGACCTATATGTTGCATTGGGCATCTGCTGAAAGAGAATTTATTGGTGTAGATTATGACGAAGATAAGATCGAGACAGCGCAAAATAATTTTCTGCGGGATGAACATATCAGGTTTGAGCATGCAGATATTACTAACTATAATCTGGAAAAATGTGACGGCATTATCCTAAGTGATGTATTACATTATTTATTGCCCGAAGAGCAGGAAAAACTGCTTGATAAATGTATTGCGGCACTCAATGATGATGGCATATTGATCATCCGCGATGGTGTATTTGAATTAAAGGATCGGCATAAGGGCACAAAGCTTACAGAATTATTTTCAACCAGGATTTTTAAATTCAATAAAACTAAGAACAACCTTCACTTTATTAGCAATTTATATATTGAAAATTATTCAATTAAAAACGGTTTAAAAATTGAAATAATCGATAAAAGCGTATATACTTCTAATCTTATCTTTATTTTGAGAAAAAAATTGCCATTTAACAACAACTTTAATAAACCATAGTTATCTTTCACAATCTAATCATATAAAAACAGCTTAAAATGAAAAAAATTATCCTCGGCGCAGCTATTTTATTTATCGCGACTCCAGCGGTTTTTGCACAACAAGCCATGCCTCAGAATAATGCTATGACTGCAGTACATCCTCCTGCTCCTACACCGGAACAACATGCTCAGGCGATGACAGAAAGAATGGATAAAGTATTAACCCTTAGTGCGGAACAAAAAAAGAGTATGTATGACGTGAACCTGAAGGCGGTTCAGCAAATGGATAAGATAAGGCAGGAAAATATGCAGAATCACACAAATGATAAAAGTGGTATGATGGCATTAATGCAAACAAGAGAAGCAGAGATCCAGAAAATACTCACTCCGGAACAATACGAAAAATACAAGAACACTATGGGCCAACGCCCTGTTCGTAGTCCGCAAATGAGTGCTCCGGCTCAAGCTCCTGGTGCACCGGCTATAGCACATTAATCATATTATTTTTTGCAATAAAAGCTCCGGATTCACGGAGCTTTTATTATTTAGTTATTGTGATAAAAATATTAACTTAGGTAATAATTTACATTTTTGTCTTATAATAATTTATAAAAAAATGAAAAAAACTATCCTTACTATCGCATTAGCAGTAAGCGCTAATCTATTATTTGCTCAAGCCCAGCAAACTGCACCTCAAAGACCTCAAAAGCTTCCTATGGGAGAAAAAGAATTGATGGCGCAGGCACAAAAGGAAACTGATCAGTTGGATAAAGACTTAAAGCTGTCTCCGGACCAAAAGAAGGCTATATTAAACATCAATATGGGAATGGACCATCAAATAGATATGGTGCGTACTCATGAAGATAATCCTGAACACCTTAAAGCATTGGAACATGCTAAAGAAAATCAATACAGACATGTTTTTAGTCCTGAACAGCTGCAAAAATTTGAATTAATACAGCATCAAAAAATGATGAAAGAACAAAAAAGCATGCAGAAATAGGAAACAATATTTTATACTCTTTATTTAAAGGCTCCGTAATAGAGCCTTTTTTTTATTGTACAGATTGCTGTTGACGGTTATTCAAAAATATACTGATTAACCAAAGTAATATTCCAAACCCAATTAATACTCCCATATATCCTAATACAGATATTATATTACCGTCGCGGAGTATTATTTGGTCTACTGCAGCCAGCCCCCAATGCAGGGGAGATATCAGGGCTATTCTTTGTATCACTATAGGCAGCAGATCGGTAGGTATCCATATGCCGCCAAGTGCTGCAAGTATTACTATAGAGATAGAGCCAAATGGCAATGCCTGGTTTGCTGTTTTAAAGAGAGATCCTATAAAACAGCCGTATGCGGTAGCTGCAAATGCTATCGAGATACCTATTGGCAATAAGTCCCAGGGATGTACACCAAGATATAACGCTGGGAGATTTATTACCGGCATAAACCAGATACCAATGCAAAGCATCAGTATGAACTGAACAGTGCACACGATAGTATAAAAAAGTATCCCGCCTATAGACACATATTGCTGCACATTTGGTATCAGCGTTACTCTGAGCGCGCTTCCTCCTTCACGCTCCCGTATCATATGTCCTGAAATAGGTACAACAATGAAAAACATACCAAAAATTGCCCATGCCGGTACATTATGCTGCACTGAATTAATGTATACCAGGTCCTTTCCATTATTATTTAATGGTTCTTCACGGATACCAACACCCTGTAGCACTTTTTGAAAACTATTAGTATCTACACTCGTGTCCGCAGCTTTCCCGAGTTTCTCCAATCGTTTCATGAGGGATGCGCTGCTTGCGTAAGTAACATATTTGTCTAACGCAAAACTTATAGATGCGCGGAACGATTGTTTGGTGACCGGGTCAAAATACATCCGGATATAGTTGCTATCCCTGGGTTTACGGGTGGGCAAAATGGCATCTGCTCCAAACTTTTTAGAAATATTGTTGGCAACTGTGTTAGATAGATTGACCATTTCAGCGGTCACTCCCGCAGGTATTTCTATTCCTATTTTATAGCTCCCTTTCTGTAATAATATTTTCATTTGCTCACTCGATAAGGGCTGGCGATTTAAAGAGTCAATAACATGAAAACTTTTGCTTTGTTTCAACCCCGCAATTATTTCCTGTGCCACACTCCCATGGTCATTATTCGCAAGCAACAGGTCAAAGCGCAATTCCTGGTATTCCTTAAAGGGCTCCTCCTGTACCAATGCCATCACTATTATTAGTATAGCAGGCATTATTATCAGCAATGCCATGCCTGCTACGTCCCGCTTTAGCAGGATGAATTCTTTGATTATTGTAGCAAGTATTTTTCTCATGCTTAATCTCTTACAGAGTGCCCTGTATAATACAGAAATACTTCTTCCAGGTTTTTGCAGCCGTCCGTCTGGCTCACCAGTTCTATGGGTGAACCACTTACAACAAATTTCCCCTCGTCTATTATTACTACTTTATCACACAGTTTCTCTGCTTCTTCCATCAGGTGCGACGTGTACAATATTGTTTTGCCTTGGTTATGATATTCTTTCAAAAAATCAATTATCATAGCTCTCGATTGAACATCCACACCGGCAGTTGGTTCGTCTAATATCAGTAGTTCAGGCTCGTGAAGCAGGGAAGCAATAATGTTAGCCCTCCGTTTCATTCCACCACTATATCTGTTTATGCGCTTGTCTGCATGTTTTTCCAGGCCCAGCTTCACTAACAACTCTTTTGCTTTCCCTTTTATCTTTTTGTCGCTCAACCCATATAGCCGTCCTATATATATAAAGTTCTCCCATCCCGTAAGGTTGCCAAACAACGCTATTTGTTGCGGCACAACTCCGATCATAGACCTTATAGCAACAGTATTTTTTATACAGTCTTTACCGAAAATAAAGGCATCCCCTGAATCCGGCATTACCAATCCGCATAATATACTGATGCACGTCGTTTTCCCCGCCCCGTTCGGTCCAAGCAATCCCATTATCAGGTTTTTTTCTACCTGTAGGGAAAGACCATCCAGCGCAGGGGAATAGGCATCCTTATAATTTTTGCGCAGGTTTGTAATTTCTATGGCAAGCGACATTGCTTCAATGTACCGACTATTTTTTATTATTTAGTATAGCTTAGATCTTGTACCAAAGCAGTTGGCAACTTCGGTAACATGCTTCTTGGTATTAAAAAAGAGGTAAGTTCCGCAAGTTCTTTAAATACATAGTGGCTGCTGGCGGCTTTGCTCAGATAATCCGCACCGCTGCTGCCACCTGTCCCTACACGTTTTCCTATTGTCCGTTCTACAAGGTGTATATGGCGGTGGCGCCACAAAGAGAGTAATTCATCTATTTCCAGCAATGAGCTTAATAGCTCGTATGGTAAGTGAAGTAGGGGATAGTCGCGATAGAGCATAATGAATAATGCATTTCTATTGGCATCTGCACTAAACGAGCGCCCGCTTGGGTATTGCTCATCGTTCATAAATAGCTCATCAAATGTGCGCATATTATGACTTTCTACTTCTAGCAGGCTTTCTTTATATGCTTCACGGTATTTATGCCAGAATCCGTTACCACTTGCCGTTTCATCCCAATAATTCTTGTCCTTTATAAAAGGCATGCGTTCCAGCCAGTTATTAATAAGCACCAGTAGCGATTTCTTTTCTTCTGCTTCTTTTACTCTTGCGATATCATTTTCAGTGAGCTGCGACAGGTAATAACTTTTCCCAAAACGGCTTTCGTATGTTAGGCCAAGGGTAGCTTCTATTATCTTAAATTGTATACTCTGAAAGCCCGATGCTGGGCGTAGCAGATCTCTGAAATCAAGAAAATCCAGCGGGGTCATTGTCTCCAGTACACTCATCTGCATTACCGCAACATCCAGGATACGGCTTACCCGTTTCAGGCGATGTACGGTGTTATATATATCCGGGGCATTGTTATGAATATTTGGCTGGCTGAATATATCACGCACTATATTTAATTCATGCAATATCTGTTTGAACCACAGCTCGTATGTCTGATGAATAATAATAAAAAGCATTTCATCATCTGCCTTTATTCCTTCCTTGTTGCTTTCAGGTTCCTGCGCGTTCAATATTTTATCTAATTGCAGATAGCTGCTGTAATAAACCGGGTTGCGTTCCTTTTTCATGAGCGGAAAATTAATAAATGTAAAGAGAAGGAGGAATTGAAGTTTTCTCTATGTTTCCTGGCCATTGTTATTTTTTAATTCTCCCTGCCCTCAGGAACAATGGAAATGTTATTTGTTTTATCTCATGATCATTCCAATGTTCTTTGAACTTTGGTAAGTAAAGTTGCACAGGATCCACTCCTTCTTTTTTTATATAGTGCTGTACCGACGACCAGGAATTAAGATACCCTATCAGGTTGGTCAATTGCCAGTTGGCTTTTATTTCAAACTTTGGTGTGGCTATTTCTTCAAACGGGAAGGGTATGGTCTTGTATTCATCATCTACATATTTGCGTTCTTTATCCCAATAGGGGCCTAATAGATTGCTATAAAAATCGTCTAAAATAACATCTATCAAGCTATTGGTATACAGCAATTTGTATGTCCACACCGCAATTATCGATTCAGGCTTTCCCACACGCTTCACTTCATTATAAAATTGCTCAAAGTCAAACCAATGTATCGCTTGTGCAACCGTTATAAGATCAAAGCTATTATCGGGAAAAGAGGCTTTTTCTGCCCTTTCTACTTTATATATAATGTTATCTCTTTTAATCGCATTGTTCAATTGTTGTTCGCTTATGTCCGTAGCATATACTACCTTAAATCGCTCCGCTATTTTATTGGCAGCCTGTCCATTTCCTGTTCCGCAATCCCATGCAGCATCAAATCCGGGTACTTTATCAAACAAAAATTGATACAATTCATCCGGCGCAACAGGTCTGAATTTGGCATAAACACCGGCCTGTCCTGAAAAATTATCCTGCACATCTTTCATATAGACAAATTTACTATTCCTGAATTGCAATGTGTCATTAATTTTATCTCCTTATGAAAAGCAAATTCTTACCGGCCATACCGGCTGAGGCAGTTAACAAAGCAGTGGGATCTAAGAATTACCAGGATTTATTCGATATGATCTCCGAACCGCTCCTAGAAGAATTATATCGCCGCCAGACTTTCGAGTTTCTTGACGAGCTTTCCGACGGACAGGCTTTATTGGTTTCATACGATTATGTTCAGTCGCACGTAATGGTAGGGGGATTTCTACAGTTGATACAAAATGGCTATATAGCCTTACTGCCACCTATGCCTGAATGGCTGACAAAAGTAGGGGCTGAAAAAATGGCCAAGGTGCTCGACGACGCATTAAAAGTTTATGTACTGAATTATGAATTGTTGAGTAAAAAAACTTCGGTAGAGGAGTTCGCAAAGCTCTATAACGAAATGAAAGAGTTCGAAATATTAGATAAACAATTCATGGATTTAAATGATGATACTTTTATGCTGATTTTACAGTATGCTGTAAATAATTTAAGTGATTTTTTGACAAAAATAGAATAATGTTCTAATTTAGATAGATATTCTATTAAATTGATTATAAAATAATTAAATTACTATTTATACAAGCTATATATTTTTATTGGCGAATTTATATTCATTTATATTTTGTTGACTTTTTACAGTATTTATCTACCATTTTGCATGTGATTTTTTAGGATAAGGTGGATAATACCTGGTTTATTTTAGAATGTGTTCTGTTATTTATTGAGGGATCACTTTATAAGAAACTGTAAAGCATCCAATGGTTCCTTTTTATAATAATATTAGTTTTTCGTACTCATTTTTCATCATACTTATTTGTAACTTTGCACCTCCAAATCGGGCAGTATCTGCTAAATTTTCACTGCCTGTTATTTCCAAATATGATTACAATATCTAATTTATCTCTTCGCTACGGAAAGCGCGTGTTGTTTGAAGATGTGAACCTAAGGTTCACTGAAGGCAATTGCTATGGTATTATCGGGGCTAATGGTGCCGGTAAATCCACTTTTTTAAAGATCATTTCCGGCGAGATCGACCCGACCACAGGTAAGGTAGAGATCTCTAAGGACCAGCGCATGAGTGTGCTGAAACAAAACCACTATGAATTCGATGAATTGCCGGTGCTGGAAACAGTTATCCGTGGCAATTCGAAGCTTTTCAAGGTAATGCAGGAGAAAGATGCCATATATGCTAAGGTTGATTTCACCGAAGAAGATGGCATCAAAGCAGGGGAGCTAGAAGGGCTTTTTGCCGAGATGGACGGCTGGAATGCGGAAAGTGCCGCTGCAACATTACTAAGCAATCTTGGCATTAAAGAAGAATATCATACTAAATTATTGAAGGAGCTCGATGGTAATCAAAAGGTAAGGGTATTGTTGGCGCAGGCTTTATTTGGCCACCCGGATATCCTGTTGCTCGATGAACCGACCAACGACCTTGACCTGGAAACCATTTCCTGGCTTGAGAACTTCCTGGCCGATTACGATAAGATCGTCCTCGTGGTTTCGCACGATCGTCACTTCCTCGATACTGTTTGTACACATGTTGCCGATATAGATTTCGGTAAGATCACCATATTCACTGGTAACTATTCATTCTGGTATCAGTCCAGCCAGTTGTTGCTGAAGCAGCGTACTGAGCAAAACCGCAAAGCTGAGGATAAAATAAGGGAACTGAAAGAGTTCATTGCCCGTTTCTCGGCCAACGCCTCTAAATCCAAACAGGCTACCAGCCGTAAAAAAGCGCTGGATAAGATAAACCTGGAGGATATGAAACCTTCCAACCGTAAGTATCCGGCCATCCTGTTTAACAACCAGGTGAGGGATGCTGGCGATCAGATCCTCGAGGTAAAGAACTTGTCTAAAACGTCTCATGGAGAGCTGCTTTTTAAGGATGTTAGTTTTGATATAAAGCGTGGACAAAAAGTTGCGGTAGTATCGTCTAATTCTTTGGCAACCAGTGCATTTTACGAAATACTTTCGGGAGAAGATAAGGATTACAAGGGCAGCTTTAGATGGGGTGTTACCATTACACCTACATATCTGCCTAATGATAATAGCAGCTATTTTAAAGCCAAAGATCTGAACCTCATCGACTGGCTTCGTCAATATTCCGAAGAAAAGGACGAAACGTTTATCCGAGGATTCCTTGGCAGAATGTTATTCTCCGGTGAGGAAACCTTAAAGCAATGCACCGTCCTTAGCGGGGGCGAAAAAATGCGCTGCATGCTAAGTCGTATGATGATGCTAAAAGGAAACCTGCTGATGTTGGACGAACCAACCAACCACCTGGATCTGGAAAGTATCACAGCCTTGAACAACGGCATGAAAGATTTTAAAGGAACAATATTATTCACCACGCGCGACCATGAGCTGGCCGAAACGGTAGCAGACCGGATCCTGGAGCTCACACCAAACGGACTGATAGATAAAGAAATGGATTTCGACGAATACGTAACCAGCGATAGGGTAAAAGCCCAAAGAGCCGAAATGTACGGCGAAGCCGTAGCTTAATAATAGGGTTATTAAATATAATTGAATGCTCCTCAAACCGGGGAGCATTCCTTATTTACAATAATCCTCATTTCTTCTACTTAACATAATGTAAATTATAGAACAAATGAGGCGAAAAATATCTTGCTTTAATAAGTCTTATATTTGTTTAATTAAATTCACACACAATGCCAAATAAAAAACAAACTTCTAAGAAAATTGCATCAATTGCGGGACATTTATTGAAAACTTCAAAAAGTAAGAACGTTAGAAAAGTAGCAGCATCAGACTTGGCACAAACAAAAAAAGGAAAAACAAAATAACATACTGATAATTAAAAGGATAAAAAAAATAAGTTCTACTTTGTAATAATGTTACAAATGAATGAAACCTTAGCTCATCCATATTTTAGAGAGTTTATTGTGCCATTGATTACCATTTTTTTTACAATAGCAGTTAAAGTAGTAAGTAGAAAAGACTCTTTCATAGGTATTACTAGAGATGATTTTGCCATTGGTTTTGATCTTATTGTGACTTCAATAATACTTTTAGTTACTTACTACTCGGGCTTGGCAACACAAATACATAATAATATTGCAAATAACCCAGAGTTATGTAGACAAAAATTAGAAATGTTCCCTTGGGTGTTGTTATTTTCTATATGTGGTTTGTGGTCCCTTTCAACAATCGTAAGAATATATGGTTGGCAGAATGGTCAAAGTAAAAAATTAAGAATTTGGCCTGGAGTTATATTACCTACGTTTACTGGTATAATTTATTTATTAATTGTTATTAACTATATAGCATAATGCCTAAAATAAATAATAACTCTTTTCTGAGGATATTATCCCCGCTAGTTGCTATTTTTTCTCTCGTAGCCGCTATATTAGCGTTAGTCCAAAAAAACAATTTCGAGAATAAAAACACAGTTTTAACCTTAACTATTGGTATAATCAGCGCATTTTTAGGGCTGTTGCTTGGATATTTATTTCTTAAAGTGTATAAAAAAAGACCTTTATCAAAAGTCTTTATTGCACATACGTCTGATGACAAGGAACAAGCTGAAATAATAATTAGGAATTTATTGAAACATAAAATAAAAGTTATTGATGAGGATGAAATAACAATTATTGGTGAAGACGTAACGGAAAGATATAAATTAATTCTAAAGGACTTAGATTACGTTTTGTTATTATATTCAAAATCATCCATAAGTGATATATACTTTAATGAAATTGCAAAATTATCAAAATCAAAAAAAATTATACCCATAGTAATGGATGAAGGAATTCAAATACCTCAAAGCATATCGAAATTCCCATCGTTTAAAAACTCAAAGAATGGAATTGATGAGTTGGCTAAAAAACTTGTTACCTCTTAGATATGATTAATGCCCCCACTGGTTTAAGTCTTCTGGTCTTCTGCAAGTAGACTTAAACTATCAATAATAAGCAGGACTTAGTCCGGCAAAACAAATTCTGCAACCGGATGGTAGTGTCTCAGTTTTGATTTTTTGAACGTTGACCTTTTTTCATGAAAAAATAAGCACCCGTTATTATTGCGTCCAATATAAGCAGTGATACAAAAACAGTTGGTGAAAAATAGTTTCTAAAACAAAAAACAATTATTAAAAATATCCATCCTGCATAACCAAGATATTGCCACCAATTTTTCCTTTTACGCAATATTTCAATCCATACAATTGTTGCCACTAAAGGCAAAATGAGTATGTCACGAATTCGTTCCAAAAAACTGTTACTACGTAAATGATATAATTCTATCGAATCTATTGCCAGGAAAGCAGAAAAAATAATTAACCATGAAATAAAAAAATATTTGGTGTAATCACGCTTTCTATATTGCAAATCATCATCTGCGCTTGTATTGTTGCGATTTTCCCCACTTACCCAGAGAAAAAGAATTGAAATTTCTATCATCATCAAATCACGTATCAAGTGATTAGTATAATGTCGGACCTGGCGCGTTAAATAAATGTGCCCCAGGATAAATTCTAAAATAACTGCAATAAGTGTAAGCAGTAAAATAACGAAAACATACTTACCCTTACGTCCATTGCTCATAATATAAAGATAAAAAAAGCCGCGATTTGCCCCCTACTCTATGTTGTCATTCAGAGCGCAGCAGCTAGGGCTTAAGTATAGCGCGAAGCGAAGAATCTCCTTAATCAAGGACGCAATCAAGTCCATTTTACTCTCTTCGGCCTCATAAAAATGGCGTTAAGAAAAATGCCGTAACTGAGCGTCCGCAAAAAACTATCCCTGGATTTAGACAGCAGCCCAATAGCAACTTGTCATTCAGAGCGTAGCAGCCAGGATTCAAGCATGGCGCGAAGCGAAGAATCTCCTTAATCAATTCAGGCATCCCGCTTCCACCCCACCTCTATCATTCCCTTCAAAACTTTCAGATCAATATCGGCCAGCTTATTTACATACAGGCAGCCCATAGCCGGTTTACACTTACCCAGCTTTTCTATTGCAGCAGCATGTTCATCAATATTACTGCCAAAGTACAACGACAGGTTCGCCTTACGCGGCGCGAAGCCTATCCGCATCCAGTCGGCTTCGCGGCCGGTTAAGGGGCTTTTGTGTCTTCTCATACCAAAACCTACAAAGGAGTTGTTCCACAATACCGGCTCTTCCTTGCTGGCTTTCTTCATCATTTCCAGCAGCACAAAACTGTCTTTGCGCTTTTGCTCAGGAGTAATGCTATTGAGAAAATCCTCTACACTTGCAGTAGATGGTTTTATCTTGTTATCAGCCAGTTTTGATTTCTTTTCAGCCATTTTAAAATATTTGTCTGTAGAAAATTACCATTTTGCTAACTCAAATTACATGGCTTCCTCATAATATTGATGATAAATTTGATATCCAATACCTCACAAAATGGTGGATACTCTCATTGGTCACATTAGCCGTGTACGGTACTTGCTAGTAGCATTCTTTGCGTGTGCATCATACACATGCGCTGCTCAGAAAAAAGTGAATGAGATCGATCATATACTTAAAAAGAAACTCGACAGCATTGCAATAGCAGACCAACAATACCGTCTCATTGCAAACAATTTAACGAGTGCCTCATCAGATAGTTTAGCCAAAGTATATCATGTCTCTCCCGACAGCATATACGACTATCTTATGGCTATCCAGGCGAAAGATGACAGTGCCGATCTTCTTATTGTAGAAAACATTATTAAAGAACATGGATACCCGGGAAGATCACTTGTTGGAACTCCCACAAACGAAGCGGCATTTTATGTCATTCAACATTCCCCTAAAATAAAAGAATATTTACCGCTCTTGCAAAGCGCAGCCCAGGCCGGAGAACTGTCGGCAACATTGGTTGCAATGATGGAAGATAGGCTGCTTGTTCAGGAGCGGAAAGAGCAGGTTTATGGCACCCAGTTATGGGGTAACCCGGTAAAGGATTCAGCAACCGGCATTACCAAACCGGAATATTATTTCGATCCCATCCTTGATCCAGAGAATGTAAATAAACGCCGCATCAAAGCCGGCTTCACCACAACTATCGAACAATACGCTAAGGAGATGGGCATACCCTATCGTATAAAAACTCCCTGGTGGTGGAACGATCAAAAACAATAAAACACATTATAAGGTGTATGCGTCATTATGGATGCGCATTTACCCTCCTGCCTTTGAAATACGTAATGTTTGGGTCCGAGCACATTTCGTGGAAGCGGGCATAAAAGAAGCTATCTTCCTTTAGTGATATGAGCAAATTAGTTTTATTATTATTACTGTCGTCTAAAGTATAACCACCGGATATTTCTTCTAACATAGTTGGATCTCCTGAATTAATAGGTATTTCAGGATGACTGGAACTATATTTGATTTCACTTTGATTAAGGTGAAACACATAAACGTACATTCGGACGACGGAATCAGAGTCAGGAGCTGGACAGAGTATGCTGGGCAGGCTAGTACCATAACTATATTGATAGGCCATACCATAAAATGTATCAGTATAAGGAACGAATTTACTTTGCGAAGAATCAGGGCCTTTAGTAACGCTATGAATTGTTGCCTTACTAGGTGATGTGTTTGTGCCATTTTTTTCGCAGGCAGTGTACAATATAATCGGCAACGCAAGTACAAATATTGCTTTTAGGCTTTTCATAGGATTTTATTTATAAGAACAAACGCTTGTTATATAAATTTATTGTTCTATGACAATGAAAACAATGCAAATCATATCAAAAACATTGTCATTCTGAATGAGCAGCTTAGCTTTTGAGCATAGCGCGAAAAAATATTGTCATTCAAAATGAAGCGGCTAAGCCATTGTGCATAGCGCGAAATGAAGAATCTCCTAAATCAAGGCAAATAAGTTTAACGAGGATGCAAATGCCTCGGGGTTCATTGTTGTTATCTTTTCCACCCTCCTATTTCATCAGTAAGTAAATTTGTAAAGGTGACGCTTTTTCTCCGGCGTTGTCATTCAGAGCGTAGCAGCCAGGGTTCAAGCATAGCGCGAAGCGAAGAATCTCCTTAATCAAGGCAAATAAGTTTAAGGACGATACACACGATACAAAAGTTCTTTGAAAAAATGATAGCTCAACCAGTATGAATATTCACGCTCTCTTTCCGTTTCTCCGCTCTATCGCTGGGGCATTGTGCGGTGAAAATGGGGCATAAATGGGTAATAATTCGCCTGTTGAATTATTTACATAACTATTGCTAATAAAGCATTTCAGCAGGTCAAGGCGCACCCCAATTCCCCAAACCAATATTTTTCATCCAATGGGAAAAATGAAAATTGTCACTCTGAACGAAACATCCGGATTTTGTGTGCAGGCCGTGCAGTGAAGAGTCTCACTAACTAAGGGCAAGTTTAAGTGTATACCGAATTTAATTATATTGCATCTGTTTAAATAATACAAAGAAACAATGAAACAATTCAGGAAATATTTACTACCCATTGGCCTTCTTTGCTTGAGTACATCTCTAATTCTCCAGCTCATTCTGAAGGCAGCTAATATCCACGAAAATGAAAACCTTTCTCATTTTGTAGTAGGTTTTCTACTCGGTTTGTCTTTGGTCTTTATATTGTTTTCCAGGCTTAGGCCCATCCGCTAAGTTTATCAGTTTCATTTGTTAAATATTTCTCCCACGCTAATAAATTATTAGCTAAGCTTATTACTTTTGGCCAACCACATATCTCTACATGGCATCCCCCGAAAAAAAAGACGTTGCTAACGCAAACAATAAAAAGAAGAAAAAAAAGCCGGTATGGCGCGAGTGGCTCGATGCCGCTCTGTTTGCTATAGTAGCCGCTACCCTCATCCGTACATTCCTTTTCGAGGCTTATACGATACC
>DATNFP010000006.1:0-2383 GCA_035606335.1 Flavipsychrobacter sp.
GGGATATTTATGGTATTATTTTAAGAAAAAGTAGTAAAGGATAAATAGCTGCCAATGCGGTACTATGGATATGATCTCTTATTGACTCAAACTTCTGTACCCAATTTCTTGATTTTTATTAGCTGAAATACAAGGTAAATAATAGTTCCCCATACCCCTATTACAATAGAATAAGCCACAACCAACAACCATATTGGTGTTCTGAAACGTGTTGACCATAACGTTCTTTGAGCAAAGAAGTCTTTGGGAGGTTGGATAGCTGATCCCCAGTTTACCGTCTTTTCGGCGAACAGGGTGCCATAAGTGTCATTATCATCCACTTTAGCAACAAGGGTAATATTTCCTTTTTCATCTCCGGGAATTGAATCTTTTTTAAATTCGGCGCTTGAAACACCTGTAGAATCTGAGGTATACGTTGCTTCGTCACCTACTGATAAATTACCGAGCATACGTTTAATAGAAAGATTCATATCAATATCTTTAACCGGAACCCAGGCATTTCCATTTTTTTCTTTCAATTCGCCAATAACAGTTCTCGCTCCATCAACAGAAGTCGTATCGACGGTAAGAATAGCTTTTTTAATTGTGATGTCCGCAGTTAGTGGTTCCTGGGCGGCAGTAGAATCGGACTTTGCGATAAATTTAAATTCATCAATGGAATCCCACGTATTTTTAAAAGTGGGTGGTAAACCTATTCTTCCTTTTCCTATAGTATCGGTGGTTACCTTACCAAGCAAATTCTTCTGTTCGCCTTCGTTGAAATAGATATTTACCGAAATATTTTTTACAGGTTCAAATTTTCGTCCTACTTTCTTCTTTGTAGTTACTTCCAAATATGGGACGTGATTTGCAGGCAGGAAATAATTGATACTTAATAATGTTGGAGATGCTGCTGCAGAATCCTGTGCATTTATAGTTTCAGCCGAAGTTCCGAAGAGGAACATGAGAAGTATAATAAATTTATGATGTCTGTACATTTTCATATTGTTCAAGTTTTTCAGCTAGTTTAGTAATTTCATTTTTATCCTCCAGTGTTTTATAAATTGATATTATAGGAAACACTCTCACAAAAAAAGTAATGATCAGCAACACTCCCGCCATAGAACCAATTGTAATGGCCCACTCTTCCCAGCTCGGAAAGTAGTGACTAAACCTTGCCGGTGCATCATATTTCGGTAAGAAAGGATGCAATAAAGTGGGTGTTACTATCAGGTACCTTTTGAACCATGCACCTACTACTATCATAACTCCTACGATAAACATTGGCCGGGGCGTTCGCCCTTTTTTGAATATCAATACCATTATCGGAATAATCATTCCTACCAAAATAGCAAACCAGAACATGATAGAATAGTCGCCGGTAAAAAGACCATTTAAATAATCCGTCTCTTCTTTTTTCATTTTAAAGGCCGGTACCAAAAATTCGTTAACATTAAAATATAAATATAACAGTGCAAGCATAACCGTTATCTTACCCATTTTATCGAAGTGCAATTGAGTGATATAGTTTTCCAGTTTATAAACGCGGCGAAAAACATACATGGCCACTACCACTGCGCCGGCGCCCACGAGGAACGCACCAGATACAAAGTAAGCGCCAAAATTGCTGCTATCCCAACCGGGACGATAAGTAGTGGCAAATAACCATGACGTAACGGTGTGAATACAAAAAGCCACCGGCACAATGGTAATGCACAGTATCGTGATGCCTCTGTCTCTTATCTTTTCCTGTGCTGCTGTGCCTTTCCAAAACGATGCCATCCACCTGTATAGTTTTGAAAAGGGCTTGCCTAATTTATCTTTAAGGCCGATCATCACACGGGCATCAGGAATTAAAGTAATGTATAACAATAGTAGGCTCAGAAAAAAATATGTAGTTATAACGATAACGTCCCACAAAATCGGTGACTGGATGCGGCCATGGGTAAACAAAAAGTAAATTCTATCCGGGCGACTCATATCGACAATGATAATGAGTGCCGCAAAGGTAATATTGGATACTGCGATAATTTCGGCTATGCGTGTCAGTGGGGTACGCCAGGGCACACCCGAAAGACGAAAGATTGCAGTAATAAGAGATCCTACCAGGCTTACTGCAACAAAGAAAACAAAATTTGAGATATAGATTCCCCATGACACATAATCGCCCATGTTGGTTACAATTAAACCTTCTCTTAATTGTTTTATATAAGCGAAAGCACCAATACAACATATAACTATTAAGCCGGCGGTCCATATCATTCCCCTGCGGCCAAATTTTTGTGGCAATAAATCACTGGTGATTTGTTCCTCAGATAAATTTTGCAGATTTTCCACGGTATTAGTTTAAGATTTTTTTTCAGCAGGCGCTTCTTTTTCAAGGCCTTCTTCAAATTTAAAATTT
>DATNFP010000007.1:0-37320 GCA_035606335.1 Flavipsychrobacter sp.
AATAAATCTGTTATTAATCAGTTTATACAACTTAAGAAGTCAGGTGGAAGTGTATCATCAGCTCAATTTCCATCTATTTATGACTGGCCTGCAGTAGGTAATACTAGTAATATAAAAGGGGCAAGTGGCTCTCCAATTAACCTCATACCGGGCCGAACTTACGCACCATTCGTTGACGTAAATGGAGATAATAAATACAATCCAGCTGATGGTGATTATCCAGACATTAATGGTGATCAATATCTATGGTGGGTATTTAATGATGCAGGTAACAATAAATTACAATCTCAAACCGCTGCAATAGGTTTGGAGGTGCAGGCAAATTCATTTGCATATTCAACCAATGATGCATTAAATGACGCTACCTTTATAGACTATAAAATATATAACAGAGGCCCTATAGAATTAGACAGCGCTTATATGGCTGTTTGGGATGATGCGGACTTAGGGTGGGCATTTGATGATTATATAGGATGTGATACTTCCCGTGGCCTGGGTATTGACTATAATGGTAAAACATTTGATGGATCTGGTCAGGCAGGTACTTATGGAGCTGTTATCCCTATAATAGGACTGGATTTTTTTAAAGGTCCAATAAATACAACAACGACTTCTGGTGGTCAGGTTATTAATAAGCAGCTTAAGATGACCAACTTCACCTATTATAATAATGACTTTAGCCAGATAGGAAACCCCTCTAATGGTCAGCAGATATATGGTTACATGACTGGATCTATCATTACCGGCCAAAGATTTAGTGATGATTTTAAAGGTGCCGGCCAGGTTTCTGTCGGGTACGGATCTGGACCAATAAGTAATTTTGTTTATACCGGTGACCCGGTGCCGAAAGACGGGCAATGGTCTGAATGTACCTGTGGTGATAATCCAGCTGACCGTCGTTTTATTTTGTCATCTGGGCCTTTTTCGCTATTACCAGGTGCGTTTCAAGATATAACTGTGGGTGCAGTGTGGGCGCCAAACGTCGGCGGATGTCCTAAGACAACTTTTACTGATATACAAGCTGCAGACGATTTGGCACAGGCCTTGTTTGATAACAACTTTAAAACGATTGAAGGGCCTGAGGCGCCAAGACTTGTCGTTCGTGAGTTAAATAATAAGCTTGTTTTCTACATGATCAATGACTATGGAAGCAATAACTATAAAGAACAATATGGAAATGTAGATTCTCCTCAATATCGTGTACCATCTGTGAAAGCTAAGCAAGTTAATAGTCCCGACTCATTATATAAATTTGAAGGTTACAGAGTATTTCAGTTAGCAAATAGCACAGTAACACCTGCCCAGATATATGGTGCTGACGGACAGGTAAATAAAGCGTTAGCCCAGGAAGTATTTGAATGTGATATTCAAAATGGCATTAAACAGATTACAAATTATGTAAAACGAACTGACATAAGTGATTCAACATTCCAGGGACAAGTAAAAGTTAATGGAAGAGATAGTGGCATAGTACACAGTTTTGAAATTTCGTCTGATGCCTTTTCTACAAGTTCCAATAAAAACCTGGTAAACTATCAGAATTATTACTTCGTCGCAATTGCGTATTCTTATAATAATTTTGCTCCTTTTGATGATAAGAACCCCAGTCGTACTCAGGATCAGCCATACCTGGAAAGTGTACATGGTGAGGGCGGTACTTCTGTGCAGGTAGTAACTGCTATGCCAAATCCTGCTAATGGAGCTATGGGTACAGTTTTAAATTCAGATTACGGTTCAGGGTTAATAATTCAAAGAATCAAAGGAACTGGAAACGGTGGTAATTCGATTGAACTTACCCAAGGGTCAGAAGATACTGCTATTATGAATTATGACGGTAATTACGTTGCACAAAAGGCCTCTTACCAAGCAGGTCAAGGCCCTATAGATGTAAAGGTTATAGACCCTGTGAAAGTAGTTCCAATGGATTGGACACTTTATATAAATGGTGCCAACTATGCCCCGGATGGAGCAAATACAAGTCGCGGTATTATGCCTGCTTCGGGATCATGGACTTTAAAAGGAGTTGGTGAAAATGGCGCTTTACCAGTTGTAATTTATAGTGAACAAAATCTCTCTGTATTAAATGAACAGATACTTGAGGACTATGGCTTATCGGTAACGATCAAACAAACTCTTCGTCCTGGTGATAATAATCAAAGTAATAATAATGGTTATATAGGATCTGATATATCATTCCAAAATCCGGCTGACCCATGGCTTGCCGGTGTGCAAAGTATTGATGGGGTAGATCCCAGGAACTGGCTTAGAAGTGGTAATGATCAGTCTGACACGAATTATCTTTGTAAATATACGGATGCCAACGGATTGGATACCCTTGCTATTTATTTTAATTTACTTCCTAATTACTCCTTCACGAAAACTACATGGGGACCTTACAATTTGGTGGCACCGTGGGATAATCCTAAGAATCTTCAATGCGGTATGGATATGGCTCCGAAGGGCGCACAGCTTAAAACATTAGTGAATCTACCAAGTGTAGACGTTGTTTTTACTTCAGATACTTCGAAATGGACGCATTGTATTGTGATTGAGCAGCAGGAAAACCCCGCTCTGGCAGAAGGTAATGTTCCAAAGTTTCATATAAGAAGTCATAGAAGCTGGAATAAAGAATTAGATGGGAATGGACAGCCTGTGTATTCAAGCGATCCGACTGACACTGGGATGTCTTGGTTTCCCGGATATGCTATAAATGAAGAAACCGGTGAACGTTTGGATATAGTTTTTGGTGAAGACTCATGGTTGAAACAAGAGAATGGTGAAGATATGATATGGAATCCTACTTCGACTATTTTGAACCCATCCACAGGCGATCCAGTATATGGCGGTAAACATTATATATATGTTTCGGGAACACGTTATGATGAAGATGCTTCGCTACAAAGTTTGATTGGAAACAAATCAGATATATTTTCATTTGATGCTGGATATAAAACTTTCCAATGGGTTGGTGTGCCGACAATTAACCCTAATTCGAAACTTTTACCTCTTAGTCAAGGTTTAATACCTAATGTGACAAGAGTAAGGCTAAGAGTAACGCGCCCGTATGCTACATATAATCCGCTTGTATCGCAGTCTGCTGCCCAACCCGAACCTGCAAATGACTCGTTTAATCCGGTTTATATGTTCTCAACAAAAGACCTGGCTCCAACTCCGGTATCTGATGCTACTAATAAGAGTGCGTTGTTGAACAGGATAAATGTAGTGCCTAACCCTTATTATGGATACACCGGTTATGAAATAAATCGTCTTGATACAAGAGTGCGTATTATCAATTTGCCCGCAAATGCTACTATCAATATATATTCATTAGATGGTACATTGATACGTACTTTGACAAAAGCAGATCCTAGTACGTCTTATATTGACTGGGATATACGCAACAACTCAGGCTTGCCTGTGGCTAGCGGTATGTATTTGATGGATGTGAAAGCAGATGGTATCGGTGAAACAGTATTAAAATGGTTTGGTGCGGTTCGTCCATTAGACCTTACATCTTATTAAAATGTATTAAATAGGGCCTGAACGATCAGGCCCATTAATAAATAGATATTATATTAAAATTATGAAGAATTTTTCCACAAAAGCTGCCCTTGCAATTTGCATGCTTGGATTGTCAATTCAATCTTTTGCAGGAAATAAGGATCGTTCAGGTCAGGCAGGTGCTACAGAAATGTTGATAAACCCATGGGCACAGTCTACAGGAGTATTTGGCCAGGATGTAGCTTATGTATCAGGAATACAAGCAATGAAGGACAACATTGCAGGATTGGCAGGTGTCGAGAAAACAGATGTGGGTTTGTCTCATGTTGTTTACCTGACAGGTACCAATGTTTCCATTAATGATTTGGGGATTGCTGAAAAGGTAGGTAATGCAGGTGTTATAGGTGTAAACGTAATGTCAATGGGTTTCGGAGATATTACTGTTACCGATTATAATAACCCTGAAGGAACAGGTACTTACCATCCTCAGTTCTTAAACTTTGAACTCGGCTTCTCAAAAGAATTTTCTAATAGTGTACGTGCTGGTATAGCAGCTACTTTTGTATCTGAACAGCTCACAGATATACATGCTAACGGTGGTGCTTTTGAAGCAGGTGTGCAATATGTTACCGGTAAAAGGGATAATTTCCATTTTGGGATTACGCTCAGAAACATTGGTACGAACATGCGCTTTTCAGGCCCGGGTTTTTCAATAAACGGAGAAGCCAATCAGAGCTCAAGTGTCGGTGGCTATACTATGACTCAGCAGACTCCTGTTGATAACTTCCAATTGCCAACATACCTCAACATTGGTCTTTCTTATGATTTTTATTTAGATGCAGATCACTTAAAAAGTGCTGATGATAAGCCAAAGCATCGGTTGACTATTTTGGGAGACTTCCAGTCTAATTCATTCAATAATGACTATTTAGGCGGTGGCCTGGAATACTGCTTCCATGATATGTTTATGATACGTGGCTCCTACCGCTTTGAAAATGGCATAGGTAATCCGACAACAAGCACTACTATCTATACCGGTTTTAGTGTCGGTGCTACCATCCAAAAACAAATTGGCGATAAAGGACCTGTATTTGCCTTAGATTATTCTTACAGGCCCACAGATCGGCCTGCTAATGGCGTGCATGTAATATCCTTACGCTTTATGCGCAGATAATTAAAAATTTTGTATTTTCGTTGACTACAACGCTTCTGACGCAACAGGGGCGTTGTATTTTTTATATTATTCTAATAAATATGGTTATGTCTGCGATTAATTACGTATCAAAGGAAACGCTGGAACAAATGAAAGAAGAGCTCAGCCAGTTAAAAACAGCAGGTAGGGCAGAAATAGCAAGACAAATAGCGGACGCGAGGGAAAAAGGAGATCTTAAAGAGAACGCTGAATATGATGCGGCAAAAGAAGCACAAGGTCACCATGAAGCAAAAATTGCGCAACTAGAATCTGCAATAATCTCTGCCCGTATCATTGACGTAAAAGATATTGATACCAGCAAAGTTTCCATTTTAAGCAAAGTAAAAGTTACAAACCTGGCAAGTAAGAAGACAGTAGAATATCAAATAGTATCGGAAAAGGAAGCTGACCTAAAAGCAGGCAAGATCTCTGTTACCTCACCAATTGGTAAGGGCTTATTAGGAAAAGAAATAGGTGATGTTGCTGAAATAAGTGCCCCAAGTGGTACACTTAGGTTCAAAATAGAAAATATCTCTATATAATGGCGAGCGTTTTTTCCAGGATCATTTCAGGTGAGCTTCCCTCTTATAAAATTGCGGAGAATGATCACTTTTTTGCTTTCCTGGATATTTTCCCACTAGTTGAAGGTCATGTGCTGGTCGTATGCAAAAAGGAAGTTGATAAAATCTTTGATGTGGATGATGAGTTGCTAAGTGAATGGCTTGTATTTGCAAAACCAATTGCAAAAGCAATTGAAAAATCCTTTAAATGCAACAGATGCGGTATAAGTGTAATTGGAATCGAAGTACCTCATGCACATATGCACTTATTACCTTTAAATACTTCTAATGATTTAAACTTCACAAGACCTAAACTAAAGTTGAGTGGGGAGCAATTAAAGGAGATACAAAAAAAGATATTATCTCATTTATAAAAGAAGAAGAGGTTTGTCAATAAGCTTCTTCTTCTTTTATTATCTATTTATCTGCAATGTCTTTTTGTATCACGCTCCAGGCATGGGGGTTTTCTGCAAATAACACTTTTGTTTTCACCCATGTTTCTTTAAAAAATTCGGAAAAGCGATAATGATCCAGATGGGTTTCTGATTCCCAGATACTGTAAGTAAAGAAAACATTCTTTCGGTATGTGTCTTGCCATAATTCTAAATGGTGACACCCATCAAACGCTTTTATTCGTTGCTTTATCTTTTGAAATAGATTGAGAAAATTATCTATTTCTTCTTCCCGGAATGTCATTTGTACAATTCGTTTTATCATTCAAAGAAGATTTTTATAGTATTATATATTATATGTTGCTCTTTCTGCAATCGAAAGCCAAGTAAACTGGCAGCTTTCCCTCTGTTAATTGCAATTTCAAGATAGCCAGTTGCATTAAAACGGCATAACTTTTCTCCCTCTCTGGTATTGTAGTAATGCGTGCTTAATTCAGTAATTTCTTCATCCCGCATAAACTGAATGCGAAAAGGCCTTCCTTTTCCAATGCTTTCAAACTGCTGTTTAGTAATATTTATTATAACGTTTTCATACCTATCAATATGTATTACCTGGCATTCTGCTGAATTGGCTGAAATCTTTGGCTGGCAATGTTGTGGAGCATTTTTAAGTGTATAGGGCACAAGTATTAGCTCCTGTGGGCTCTTAATCTGCAATTGATTGACCATCTTCCCTGTTTCATTCAGCCAGTCATAGAATACCCCAGGCGATCTCAGTTCAAAACAATTCCATACATTGCCCGGATCAGGCCCAAAAGCAAGTGACAATAGGCCGTTATCGGGCGCTAAAAAATAATGGCCATCTTTTTCGCAGAGTATCAGGCGCGGTTGTTTTTCATAAAAGATATCGAATAGAAGCACATGGCATGTACCTGCAGGAAAATACTTGTATGCAGCCAATAAAAGATATGCAGCCTGTTGCAAATGAAAAGGCTCAACCCAATGTGTTATATCTACAATGGTAGCATTAGGTGCATATTGCATTAAAACACCTTTGGCTGAAGCTACTGAAGCATCCTGCAATCCAAAATCTGATAATAAAGTGATACAACCCATTAGGTAAGGCAAAAGTAATGGGGAAACAGTGTAAAGTAAAGTGCGTACTGTTTTTTGCGATCGATATTTTTTGAAGGGCGAAAATATTTTTTAGTTCTTTCCGTTATTATATCTCTGCTTATTTTTACAAAATATCGCGTAAAGCATGAGAGGTATTATTTCTTATCTGATATTGTTTACCTGCCTGGTTTTTACAGTCTGTAGTACGTCCTGTAAAAAAGACCGTTTGCTAACAACAGGTGGAGTGTTGAGGTTTTCTGTTGATACGTTGCAGTTTGATACTGTATTTACAGCAGCAGGAAGCTTTACAACGAGCCTGAAAATATATAATCCGCAAAATGAAAAAATACAGATCAGTTCTGTCAGGCTACAAGGCGGTAGTAATTCATTTTTTCATTTAAATGTAGATGGCTATCCAAATTCTGCCACAAATATTACAATTCAGCCGCACGATAGCATATATGTTTTTGCCACTGTTAATATCAACCCAGACAGTGCAAACTCGCCTTTTGTCGTAGAAGATAATCTGGTAGTCACTCTTAATGGTAAAGATTATTCTGTCCCGTTTCAGGCATATGGACAAAATGCGCATTACGTGGTAGATAGTGTATTGACAACACAAACATGGCTGACAGATAAGCCTTATGTAATTGTACATAGTGCTGAAGTAGATTCAGGTGAAACATTGACCATTCCTCCCGGTTGTCGTATTTATATGCATCAGGATTCAAGATTATTTGTAAGAGGAAAGCTAATAGCTCTTGGTACTAAAAAGGACAGTATAATATTTCAAGGTGACAGGCTTGATAGATCCTATTTTAATTATGAAGGGTTTCCGGGAGAGTGGGGCGGCCTATATTTTGATGCACCAAGTAAGAATAATCAGTTGGATTATGTAATTATTAAAAATTGTGGAAATTCAGCATTGTCAGCGCCTCCGGCAGCCATAGAGGTAGCTCCCCCTTATGTGGACGACCCCGCTAATCCCCAGCTAATAATGAATCATACTATCATTCAGAATTCATTGGGCTATGGATTACTATGCTATAATGCAAGAGTGATAGCACAAAATAGCTTGATAAATATGTGCGGAGCTGAGGCATTAGGATTGATTAAGGGAGGTGATTATACAATCAATAATTGCACGTTTGCTATATACAGCACAGACAATATTAATCATGTAGACAATGCAACGCCTACTGCAGCTATCCTTAACTATCTGCCTATTGACAATACTACCTACAAATCTGGTAACTTATCAGCAACACTTACTAATTGTGTTGTATGGGGCACTTTGAATGATGAATTGTTTTGTGACAGAAAAAGTGGCGCCACAGCAAGCATTACATTAAACAATTGTCTTTATAAAGATGTTGACCCACTAGATACTTTTGTGGTACAAAATAGTTGTAAGGTAAATCAGGATCCGTTATTTGCGAACCCTACACTTTTTGATTTTCATGCTTCTTCTGCCACTTCTCCAATGGTAGGTAATGGTGCTATTATTCCTTCTATTACAGATGATCTGGATGGCTATTCCCGCAGTGCTCCTTATGATATTGGTTGCTATCAATATCATCATTAGAAACAGAATTATTTTACTATAGGTTCTTTTGCATCCAAATGCTCTATAAACCTTGGAAAAACAATATGAAGCCAGGGAGTAAATTCTTCTGGATTTTTTTGCATTGCATCCAATATGGTCTCCTTAGCAATAAATTTGTAATTGCTCACTTCATTTGGATTTATCTTAATGGGGCCATTATAATGACCCAAGAATATGTGATCAAATTCGTTTTCAATAAGCTCATTACTCACTTCACATTTGTAGCGAAAAGTAAATAGTGGCTTCAATTCACAATCAAACCCCATTTCTTCCTGCAATCTTCTATGAGCCGCTACTAATGTATCCTCTAACGGTTTTGGATGTGAGCAACATGTATTGCTCCACAAACCTCCCGAATGATATTTCGAATTAACTCTTTGCTGAATCAATAACTCATTTTTGTCATTTAATATAAATATTGAAAACGCGCGATGTAATATACCCTGGGTATGCGCTTCCATTTTATCCATAGTTCCCAATGATTCGTCATTTTCATTTACCAGAATTATCTTATCAGCATTTAGGATCATGAAACAAAGTTAATTAAGGATGATATTGATATTTTTGCGTTGTAAAATGAATAATCAAGAATTAAAACACAATACTATTCGGCTATAAACATTTATGAAGGTATTATGTTTGCCAAATATAATAATTTAGCTCTCTCAAAATTTATACTACTTGGGCTGCCTTATAGACTTAATTTCCGTAACTAATTAGTTAGGAATAAATTGCAGTTATTTTTTTGTGATTTTTTTAGCAGATAATATTTAACCTTTGGCCCCCGATACCGTCATAAGTAAGCCCCTTTTTAGCAAACAATAATTTTTTATCAATCTATAAGTTGGCACAGAAATAGTTAACCATATCAAAGAAAATAAAAAATCGGAATTGAGATTTATTTCCAAAATATCTTTGGTATTTGCTACCCTATTTTCCTCATTGGCAGGCTATGCTCAGGTTAGACATGCCATCCCGGTTCCTTTGAATCTCGAAGATTCTATTAGAAATGCAAGATCTCAAAAGCGATACGACGTAAATAATCAGCTTGATCTGATAGATGTAGCGAGGGCGTTTATCAGAAGAGGTACGCCCAAACGGGTAGATACATCTTTACAGACATCAACTAAAGTACGAATATCGGCTTTGCCAGCAGCAGGCTATACCTTGCAGACGGGTTTTGCAATAATAGGTGTAGCCAATGCGGTTTTCCATACAAGTAAAGAAGCCAATGAAAATGTATCAAGTATCGTGACGAACGTGACCTATAGCCAATACAAGCAGATTATTTTCCCCATTCAGGGCAATATATGGACAAAAGACAATAAATATAATATAGTTAGTGACTGGCGGTATCTTAAATTCCCTTCTCTCACTTATGGATTAGGTGGCTATACTAGTTTGACAGATGGGTACTCGATAGATTATTCAGCACTTAGGATACATCAATCTTTACTGAAGCGAATGATCCCAGATATTTATGCTGGCTTAGGTTATGATTTTGATTATTTCTGGAACATAAAGGAACTCGATCCTCCGGCAGGGAAGGAGACTGACTTTGAACGATACGGTTTGCAAAAAACAGAGACAGCATCAGGAGTAACAGTTAACTTTTTGTTTGATGACAGAAAAAACTCTGTTAATGCGGATAGTGGCGAATATGCCAGCATAACATACAGACCCAACTTTACATTTTTAGGCAGCGATGCCAATTGGCAGTCATTGATATTTGACCTTAGAAAATACATCAGGCTACCGGCAGGTACTGAAAACGTTTTGGCCTTCTGGAGCTATGATTGGTTTACACTTGGTGGCAACCCGCCATACTTGCTTTTACCAAGCACAGGAGGCGACCCTTATACAAATACAGGAAGAGGATATATACAGGGAAGATACAGAGGCAGAAATATGCTATATCTGGAAGGTGAGTATCGCTTTCAGATAACAAACAATGGATTGCTGGGTGGGGTGGTATTTGCAAATGCTGAGTCGTTTACCGAGCAGGCGTCTAACAATTTCGAAGTCATATCTCCTGGCTATGGCGCCGGGTTAAGAATAAAATTGAACAAATTTTCAAGGACCAACGTTGCGGTTGACTATGGTTTTGGTGTAGGTGGTTCCAGAGGATTTTTTGTAAACCTTGGTGAGGTATTTTGATACTAATATTTGTTAGTGATCTTTCTTTTTAATTTAAAGCGTTTAGCGACAGATATGCGGAAATTACCGGAATTAACTTGCTGCCATCTATGTTTGTCAAAACAATTGCTTTCTGTAATTAAACCCATATAGTGAATACCTGCAAAATATTCATTAGAATTGTATCCTATAGCAAAGTGTAAGGAAGCATTGAATTCCGGCCCAAAACTTCCATCTGTTGTGCTCAATAGCGTGTTTGATAACGTTGTATAGTTAAGCCCAAATCCGCCATATAGTGAGGCGGTTGCAAAATAGCGATGTTTATAAACGTATGTATAAGCATATCCGCCATTAACAGTTATGCTATTGATACTTGTTTGATTGTAAGGATTGCGATTAAAGAAGCTAGGGTATTTTATATCGTTTGGCAAAAAAGCAGAATCAGCGGTTATTCTAATATGGCTAATGCCTCCGCCAGCAATAAATGATCCGGCACTTTTTTTCTGATATTCATCCTGGACATATGCTGCACGATATGAAAAACGCTTATAGTTAAAATTGTATTGGAAAATTGCTGTAATCTCATTTGTATGTATATCAGGTCTTATCCTGTAATCATTGCCAATCTGTTGCCCGTTTAGTGCCGATGCCGGATCTACGAGGTAAAACCCACGATAGAACTGTGTATAAAAATCTATAAGAAATTTATGAAGGTAAAGGTGTAATTGCAGATCCTCATAATGTGTACGACCGTATTTAGCTGTATCATTATTGAAAATGGGAAATGCATATCCGATGTTCAGACCAATGAATTTGTAATTAAACCCTACTCCTATATTTTTTTGAGTGTATGGCCTATAGTTAACATGCATATCGTATCTATTGTCTATTATCTTAAAGGTGTTATATTTATTAGACCCATAAATGCGCACAACGAGGTTTTTGTAAAAATTTCTTATGTAATTGGTATCGAGTGGAGATGGAGGCAGCTTTATAATTTGTCCCTTTGCAATTAATGGGAAAATCAGGTTAATACTGATCATTAATAAAATAATTCCAATTCTGCGAGTCATGCTACTTCATATAAAAAACAAAGCCAGCAACTATTTGCCGGCTTTGTTTTAGATTTCGCAGCAAGTTTATAACTGAGACAATATTCTGTTTATTCTTTCGGTCGTTTCTTTTTTCCCTATTATTTCTGCAATGAGGAACACACCAGGCCCATATTTCCCACCAACCAACATGATACGCAATGGCAGGAGAGCATCACCTTTTTTTAGCCCCTGTTGCAGTAAAAGGTCATTAAAACGTTGTTCTAAAGTTGCGTGTGTCCATTCGGTAATGCTATCAAGATCTTTTACCCACGTTTCGAAAAATGTCTTTTTCTGTTCGTTCCATTTGTCTTTTATTGCTGCAAGATCTATGTTTTCAGGAGCGATAAAAAAGAAGCTTCCCTGGCTCCAGAAATCTGATAGCAATGTGCACCTATCTTTAATAGCAGTGACTATCTGTGAGAGATATTTGTCATCGGTTGTTACTCCCTTTTCCTCTATAAATGGCTTTGCATAAGCAACTAATGTGTCTGTATCCTTATGCTGTATATATTGATGATTGAACCATTTTGCTTTTTCGTAATCAAATTTTGCTCCGCTCTTATGTACCCGTTCAATTGAGAATTTTTTTATCAGTTCCTCTATCGAAAATATTTCCTGGCCTGTGCCATCGTTCCAACCAAGCAAAGCCAGCATATTGACAAAGGCATCAGGCAAAAATCCTATCTCACGAAAGCCATGGGTAGTTTCATTTGTTTTTGGGTCTGTCCAGTCCATGGCAAATACCGGGAACCCTAAGCGGTCGCCATCACGTTTGCTGAGCTTACCGTTTCCGTCCGGCTTAAGTATCAATGGCAAATGAGCCCATTGTGGCATTTGATCTTTCCATCCAAGGTATTCCCAAAGCAACAAGTGTACCGGTGCGCTGGGCAGCCACTCTTCTCCACGAAAAGAATGGGTTATTTTCATGAGATAATCATCTACCACCACTGCAAGATGATAGGTAGGGAACCCGTCGGCTTTTAGCAGCACCTTATCATCCACAATATTTGTATCAAATGAAATTTCGCCACGTATCATGTCTGTAAACTTCACAGTCATGTTTTGGGGCATTTTTATCCTGACCACATAAGGTGTATTCTTATTTAAAAGCGATACTACTTCCTCAGGCCGCAAGGACAGGGAATTACGCATATGTGTTCTTGTCTGGTGGTCATACTGTGGGTTGGGGTTCTCATCCGATCTTAGATCATGACGCATTTTTTCTAATTCCTCAGTAGTATCAAAAGCATAATATGCGTACCCGGCATCAATGAGCTTTTGGGCATATTCATAATATAGATGCTTTCGTTCGCTCTGCCTGTAAGGGCCATAAGCGCCACCTTTTTCGGGACTTTCGTCAGGCTCTAAGTCGCACCACTTCAGACAATTCACGATATATTCTTCTGCGCCTTCTACAAACCGGTTCTGATCAGTATCTTCTATACGCAATACAAAATCCCCACCATGCTGGCGGGCAAAAAGATAATTATATAATACAGTGCGTACCCCACCCAGATGCAGTCCACCCGTAGGGCTTGGGGCAAAACGTACTCTAACTTTGTCACTCATAAGGCTGCAAAGTTAGCAGTAAACCTGTACTATGGAAATAATAAAGCTGCCCCAGATATGAAACAGCTTTATAAAAGAAACGTCAATTTGTTTAGTAGCCGAATAAATATCCTACTGAGAATGTGAATCCCCAGTTACGGATGTAATTATTAGCGTCTCCTCCTGGTTCAACATTTACGAGCCCCTGTCCATAATTGGCACGTACCAGCAAGCCCATAGGGAATATGTATCCTGCGTTAATATTAAGTCCCATGTCCAATGCCTTTATATCATCTATGTTTGCATTGTTACCTATTCGTAAATTGTTATCGGTAGAGGTTTCTGCGGTTGTTACTTCGCCACTATTTCTTCTTACTGTAGTAATATTATCTGTAGTTGCCCTGCCGCCAAGAGCAAAGCCGAGGTAGGGACCAGCTCCGGCAAAAAACCGACCGTATTTAGGATCCCCAAATTTGAATTGAAAATTCACAGGAATTTCCAGATAATCTATTCTGTAGTCAAATTTTTGTTCATTGGTGGTTGTTACACCAAATGCAGATGTAGTAGTTTGACTAAAATCTTCGTGTGCACCTTTCATGGTATAAAATAGTCCCGGCTGGATGGAAAACATGCTATTGAATCCTATATCTACTATACCGCCTATTTTTAAGCCCGGCCTTACACCATTAGAACCGTGTTCACCGCCTGACATAGTTGATAAATTGGAGAGATTCAATCCTAATTCAGGCCCACCTGTGATCCATTGCGCTTGTGCCGCGCCGGTAATAAAAATACCTGCAATGAGTAATGAGACAATCTTTTTCATGGTTTTGTGTTTTGATTTTATATCGTAGGAAAAGAAATATGCCAGTAAGGTTATAAAACGTTAAATAAATACTAAATAGAAAAATATTTATATCGAACTGATTGGGTTTAATGCAATTCCCCATTTTTTATGAAAATGTCTAATTGGGGAATTTTGGGCGGCATTGTCGCTTAAAGTGCTTGCCTGTAGCGGGCTTTGTTTTTTTGAAAGGATAAAATGTATTGCCCATTCATTTCCCATTCATACCTCAATGAAGGACAGAGAACAGAAAGAGAGCGAGTGTCTTATTTTGAAATAGAGATCTCAAATCTGATGTTTTCATCGTGATAGCTTTTATCACAAAGTTTATATTGAAAATTGAGATGGTGAAATTGAGTTTTAATGGTTATCGTATTTCTGTATAGTGGTTATACAGTTTTGGGATAATGATAAAACAATTCGACAATTTGATAATTAGGCAATTTGCCAGGCTGAGTGCATAGGTTCAGGAGATACTTCACTGCGTTCAGTATGACAATTTCGATTACGCTTAGTGCATGGATCCTGGAGATACTTCACTCCGTTCAGTATGATAATAATTGTTGGGCTTTTTTGTGTTTTATTATTAAGTTGCTTGCTTACTCCTGAATATATTGACGATATATAAGACCATTGCCAATAACAGCACACAGATAGCAGCTACCAGGAGCGCATGTCTGCCTGGCCAGTGCATTTCTTTACAGAGAACTGTTATTAACACAAGGATGCAACCGATTGCAATCAGCAGATAAGTGGCCTTTTTCATATAGGAAAGCTGTATCAGTTAATAAATCTACATAAAAGTTGAAGATCATTTACTCGCCTTCGCTTTTCTTATCTTTTTTCCGTGGAATAAAATATCCTGCTGATACACCAAAGCCCCAGGTTTTTTCAGTCACAAAATCATTATTGGAAGCATTATTAAAGCCATAATCCAGATATCCGCTGAAAATAAGACCTGATGCTAATTCATATCCAATTTTTGCGTTGATGCCAATATCAAAACCATTATAGGCTCCATTTGATCCTATTTGTAATTTTTCAGTACCGGAAGCCTGGTCAAACAGCACGCCACTACCCCAGGTATTGTAACTATACTTATCTTTTGCACTTATCGCATATGCGAAGTAAATGCCTAATCCAACAAAGAAACGGTGACCTCCTGCCTTCCCGGTTTTAAACAATACATCTATTGGCAATTGCAGGTAAGTAGTAGAAAGTGTTTCATTTGTCTTCGACATAGTATCATTAGCATAGGTGATCGTAGTTGCACTTTTAGCCCCCTTTAATGCAAAGTATAATCCCGCTTGAGCATACATATGGTCGCTCATATCTATATCCAACATACAGCCTATTTTCCCTCCTGTTTTCATTGTTGGTACTATATTTTCAAATTGGCCGGCAGTAAACCTCATTGAATTTAGCCCGATTCCTAATTCCGGTGCAAACCGGAGCTGTGCCTGAACATTAGCAAATAATACTACGATAGATAAAATAAGCAGGAAGAATTTTCTCATTGCAATGGATTAAAAATTGTTGTTCAAAATAAATTAACTAATCAATACCTGCCAATTATTATTTGCTACACAAATAGGGTTTTGTAAATGATTTGAGTTTTGTGGGATATATATTCCTTCCCATTCAGAGCTTTCACCCATTTTATTCGCCGTATTGCATTGGTTAAAAAAACTTCATCAGCATTTAGCAATTCATTTTCAGATATACTTTTTTCCGTTACTGTTGTGCCTTTTTCAGAGAAACAAGTGATTAGGTGCTTCCTCATCACTCCTTCCACGCATCCATCAGATAGCGGTGGGGTGTAGACATTATCATCTTTTATCCAGAAGATATTGGCAATAGTGCTTTCTATTATATTATTATAGCTGTTAAGGATAAGTGCATCATTCCATTTGCGCTCATTAGCTTGCCGCGACGCTATAGCATAAATTAAGGCACTGCATGATTTTAGATTAGCAAGGGAGTCGATACTTTTTTTCAAATTGTCTGCAATGCCAATTACAAGCCCGTTTTCATTTAGTTGTAATATTTTCTCATCTAACGGGAAGCATTCTATAATAAACTCCGGTTTTTGATTGGCCGCACCAATTATTCCTCCTTCACCTGCATATATCTGTAGGCGCACACGGCAAAGCTTTTCCAGCTTGTTCCTTTTTACAGTTTGTGATACCTCCTCTTCTAACCAGGCCTCATTCATCAGAGTAGGGATATTGAAGTACAATTGTTTCAAACCGCTAAGCAAGCGTTCCCAATGATATTCTTTTAATTGGATCTCGTTTTCCTTAAATAGCATTGTCTCAAACAGGCCATAGCCATATTTGAAACCCCTGTTATCATGGCTTATGCAGGCACTTGAGGCCTCAGTTATCTTACTATTGATATTAATATATCTCAAATTGTTTCAGATTCTGCGAAAATTACGTCATAGTATTTCATTCCCCTCATTTTCTCTTACAGCGTCTACATCGTACTTTTGTGCAAATTATAAATAATGAAGTTCGAAAAGGCGGTTCCTGTGCAATGGGTTGCTGAATTTGTAGGTGCAAAGCTGATAGGCAACAAAGACCAGATGGCAACAGGCATTAATGAAATTCATAAAGTGTCGAAAGGCGATATCTCATTTGTAGATTTTGAAAAATATTATAATACCTGCCTTTCGTCGCCCGCTACTATCATTATCATTAATAAAGAGGTGGACTGCCCTGCCGGAAAGACTTTGCTGGTACACCCGGATCCATTCAGCGCATATATTAAGATCGTAAAGCATTTTCGCCCATTTGAGCCTGCCAATAAATTGATCAGTGATTCTGCTACGATAGGCGAGGGCACTCATTTACAGCCTAATGTCTTTGTAGGCAATCATGTGAAAATTGGTAAAAACTGTTTGATACATCCTAATGTAACAATATACGACCATACCATTATCGGCGATAATGTGATCATACATGCGGGTACGGTATTAGGAGCAGACGCTTTTTATTTCAAACGTCGTAAAGATCGCGAAGTACAGTATGATAAGATGGAAAGCTGTGGCCGTGTTATTATTGAAGATGATGTGGAGATAGGCGCCTGCTGCACTATTGATAAGGGCGTAAGCGGAGATACTATAATCGGAAAAGGTACAAAACTGGATAATCATATACATATTGGCCACGGCGTGGTGGTTGGCAAGAACTGCCTGTTTGCAGCACAGGTTGGTATAGGCGGTAAGGCGATCATTGAAGATGAGGTGATATTATGGGGACAGGTAGGTGTAAGCAAAGACCTTACTATAGGTAAGGGGGCTATTGTTTATGCCCAGAGTGGTGTTCCTGCAAGCATCGAAGGGGGTAAAGTTTATTTTGGCTCACCTGTAGAAGATGCAAAAACCAAAATGCGCGAGCTAAACTGGATCAAACGTATCCCTGAGCTGTGGGATAAGATCGTGAAGAGTTAATTTACTTAACAGGCTGCCATTCCGTTTTTAGAATACCTGTAACTATTACATCCTCAAGTTTGCCATTTTTCAGGAAGCTTTGCCGGATAACGCCTTCTACTTTGCAGCCCAGGCGTTCGGCCACATGTGCGCTGCGATCGTTAGAGGATATGAAATGTATCTCTACTTTATTTAGTCCTACTTTTTTGAACAGAAAATCTACAAAGCGTGTCATACACTGATTGATTATCCCTTTGCCTTCGTATGCCTTGTCTATCCAATAACCTATCTGCGCTTTTTTAATGGTATGATCCCAATTGTGCATGCCTACACTGCCGATGATCTGTCTTTTGTAGAAAATGCCCAATGCCAATCCTTCCTGGTTGTTTAATTGCTGCAGGGAATGCTGTATAAAGTGCAGGGAATGTTCCTGTTTGGTTGTTTGGTCTACCCATACAAACCAGGGGCGGAGGTGCTCCCGCGATTCATTAACAGCACGGAACAGCTCGGGTGCATCTTCATGCTCGTACGACCGTAGCAGTATATCATCATTTATGAGTATGGATACCACGGCATGTAATATAGTGAAATATCTTAGTGTTTAAAATGTCGCATTTGGGTGAGTACCAATACCATATCATGGTCTTTGCAATATTGAATAGTATCATTATCGCGTACCGACCCACCAGGCTGTATCACTGTTCTGATACCTGCTTCATGCGCCATTGTCACGCAATCATTGAAAGGAAAGAATGCATCTGATGCCATCGTAGCACCTTCAAGCGGGAAACCAAATTGTTTCGCTTTATCAATTGCCTGTCTTAGCGCATCTATTCTGCTCGTTTGTCCGCATCCTTTACCTATTAATTGCTTGTCCTTAATTAGTGCGATAGCATTCGACTTTAAGTGCTTACAAACGATATTGGCAAATATCATTTCTTCTTTTTCAGCATCGGTGCTGTTTCTTGCCCCTGCTTCTATCCATTCTGCATAATTCATTCTATCTGCATCCTGAACCAGCACGCCATTTAAAATGCGCTTATACTCTTTAGTAGGGTAGAAGGGACTTTTTTGCAGTAGTAATATCCTGTTTTTTTTGCTTTTTAAAATACTCAAAGCATCTGCATCAAAAGATGGAGCTACCAATATTTCAAAAAACAATTCGTTTATTTTTGAAGCGACATCTGCGTTTATTGCGCTATTAGTAATAAGCACTCCACCAAATGCGCTCTCCGGATCACCTGCTAATGCCGATATCCATGCAGCTAATACATCTTCGCGCTCTGCAATACCACACACATTTGTGTGTTTAATGATAGCAAAAGTGGGCTTTGAAAATTCTGATATGATCTGGCAAGCTGCATCAATGTCTACAAGGTTATTATAAGATAATTCTTTGCCATTCAGTTTTTCAAATAATGCATTCAGATCTCCGTAAAAAGATGCTGATTGATGAGGGTTTTCGCCATATCGTAAAGATTGCTTATTGCTAAATGATAATTGGAAGCTGGCCGATTCAGCAGATTGATTAAAGTAATCAGCAATTGCTACATCGTAATGCGCGCATTCGGTAAACGCTGTAGCGGCAAAATTTCTTCTGTCTTCTATATCTGTTTCCCCATTCTTTCTTTCAAGAAGCTCCAGTAACGCTCCGTACTGACTTCTGGATGATACGATAGCAACATCTTTATAATTTTTTCCGGCTGCGCGTATCAGCGAAACACCGCCAATGTCTATTTTTTCTATGATGGTTTTTTCGTCATCTGTACGTTTTAGCGTTTCTTCAAATGGGTAAAGGTCAACAATTACAAGATCCAATAAGGGTATTTCATATTCCTCTACATGCTTATTGTCTTCGTCAAAGTCCCGCCTTGCCAGTATGCCGCCAAATACCTTGGGATGAAGTGTTTTTACCCTGCCACCCAATATGGATGGATAACTGGTAACGCTTTCTACCGGTGTGCACGGTATGCCTAATCCTTCTATAAATGTCTGCGTTCCACCGGTGGAATAAAGCTTTACGTTCAACTCATTTAGCTTACGGACAACCGGTTCCAGCCCATCTTTATAAAATACAGAGATTAGTGCAGATTTTATTGTGCGATTCATGTAAAAAGACTTTGAGCCGCGAAGATAGCAAGCTTTATGCTAATGGTTAATATCATTCAACACAAAAGCGCCATCTCTGGCAATAGAATATATATTTATTTGGGCTTTTTGACATGCTGATTCCCATTTGTCTATGTCTTTCCGGGTATTATCCGCACCCAGGATTATTTCCTGTGGAGAAAAGACCTCTTTTAAATATTGGGGATCAGGTTTTTTGACGGCGTAGTTAATGACGAGATAATCGACGGGAAACCTTTGATCCTCATTATAGGGTATTGGCTCATTTAAAAACAATACTCTTTTCTGTCCAATGCTCCATATTTCATTACGAGCAATAATTTTTTGCTGCAATGTTTGCCAACCTGTATGTGCGGGCTTTATAATATAGTCTTTTTTATCAGCTAAGAAATTGCTATCGGTTTGGAGTATTGAAAACTCTTTGCCCTCTATGAGCTCTGCGTATGTTGTTTTGTTAATGTTATATATCGCAAGCCTTCTTTGGTGGAGTGCTGTCCACTCATTTTTGCAAAAAGATAGTATCAACAGGCAAGCCGCACCGAGACCGGTAAATAATCCAGCCTTTCTTTTTCTTAAAAGATATATAGCCACTCCTCCAATGATCACATATACAAGTAGTAATTCAGATCCTTTTAGTAACAGGTAATGAAAAGAAGATGGATTAATATTTTGAAGCCTGAAAATGATCTTATCGAAGACCGTCACAAGCCATGTTGTTATTAAAGCAAAGAAACCAGCGATTACAGGAATAAAGCTTGTTACTATTATCAGCATCCCGAGCACTAATACAATGCCCATAAACAGATATGCTGCCACATTCGCAACAATAAATAGTAATGGGAACAAATGAAAATAATAGATAACCAGTGGCGCTACTAATATTTCTGCAGCTAAACTGGCAACTACTGTAGCCCACAATGCTTTTGTGATTTTATGTGTGGGCGACAATAGTCTGTATATATGTTTATAAAATAAAATGAGTGATAATACTGCTACAAATGATAATTGAAATCCTAAGGAAAACAACCACATTGGCTGTGCGACAAGAAGAATAACAGCCGTTGCAAACAATTGATTGAGGCTATTATTATTTTTCTGTGATATAAATCCTAAAGCGAGTAAAGAAAACATAGCTGCTGCTCTTATGGCTGAAGGAGGAGCTCCCGCCATCAGCACATAAAACCAGATAAGTGGCAATGCAATTATATACTTTATCCATAAATGCTTTTTATTTCGAAGCCACCACAGAAGCGCTGAAATAATTGCGAAGAAAAAGGTGACATTCGATCCTGATATGGCTATTACGTGCACAATACCGGTTTCTGAATAAGATTGTAAAATATGCTCATCAAGATTTACTTCATCACCTAAAAGCATTGCCTGTATTAATCCTTTTGTGGCAGTATCTGTAATATATCTATCCAGTTGTTGCATGCACCAATTGTGCGACCGCCCGATGATCGATACCTCTTTTAGCGTCCCTTTTCCGTATAATACAATATTGTCTGTAAAAAGGAATTGCTGATAATACAAGTTATTCAATGCACAATAATGTGCATAGTCAAATTCGAAAGGATTGCCAGGGTTTTTAATAGGTTGCCAATTACCGTGAACTATTAGTGTATCTCCCTTTTGAAAATCTACAGATCGCCAATCTTTATAAATGTATAAAAAAGCCTCCCCGGTAGCAGGGACAGCTTTATTGTTTTGCACGACATTTAATACACTTACAGGTATCTTCCATGTCCTTTCTTTTTCTTTGGGGGCATCTGTAATGCGGACTATATAACTATTGTTATTTGAAATATGACTGCCGAACCATGCACTATCATTTCTTACATCGTAGAAATAGGATAATAGCCAGCCTGCCAAAAGCAAAATAAATTGTGATGAAAAGAATGCTACGTACGGATTAGCTTTTCTGATTAAAACAGTGATAATATATGCAACAAGCGAAATGATAAATAGTAAAAGGACAATATTTAAAGAAAGCCATTTCCATTTTTCATTAAATAATGAGTAGCAACAGATACCTGTAGCCAAAGGAAGCATAACACGAAAAAAGGGAGCTGTCTGCCAGAAATATGCTTTTTTAAGCGGCCAGGCCATAGTTATGGAAGAGTAGGTTGGCTTGTATTATTATTCAGTTCCTGGAGCTTTTGTCTTGCGATTTGTACAAATGTGCTGCCCGGATAATCTATTATCAGTTGTTCATAATAATGTTTCGCCTGGTCATTCTGATGAAGATATTGTTCATAGATCTGCGCCATCCTGAATACGGCATCATCTCCTAATACGTCTTTGCCATATTGTTCGTAGATATTTTTAAGATAAGCCAATGCTTTGTTATAATCATGATGCTTCTCGGCAATTTTAGAACGCAACATTAAAATATCATCATTCAGAGGATGCTGTGGAAATGCTGCTGAAATGCTATCCAGTAAAGTTTCAGCGTCTTTGTCTTTATTCTGAAATAACAACAGATCAGCATAAGCGAAACGCTTTAATGGTACTAAATTACTATCGGGGCCTATATTTTCGGTAATAAGCACTGAAAGATATAAGGCATCGTTGGCCATTAGTTTTGAGGTGGATGCTTTTAATACTGATAGTTGATCTTGTGCCCAGGCAAAATCGCCACGATAGTATGCCAGCCTGGCATTACGAAATCGTGCTTCTTCTCCCAAGGCATCCTGCTTGAATTGTTTTTCTACCTGACTATAAGTTAGCGAAGCATCCCATACCTGGCCCGTTAAAATATAATAATCACCTAACTGCAATTTAGCCTTTGCTATAAACTCTTCGCTTGAATTAGGCTGCTGCATTGCTTTATTCAATATATCAATGCCTTTTACCGGATCATTGGCATATTGAGCTTCAAGTAGTGCATATTCATTTGCTGTTTCGGTGCTGTAGTATTGTGGAAAATCATTCAGAAAGTCTTCATATCCCTTAGCAAGAGCGGCAACTTCATCCGGCTTTATATCAGGTTTATTCTTGAGCTGTTCTAATGATGTATTTAATTTTTCACTTGTAGCCACCGCGTATAGAGGATGGTCTTTCCCTTTTTCTATTACGTCGTTGTAAGATCTTATGGCAATGTCATACTGATTTTGTTTTACGGCCTCATGTGCGAAATCAATAAGCCGGTCTCCATTCTCTTTATTACGCTCGTCTATCGCTTCCAGTTGGATAAGCGCTCCTTCCCAATCGTTTTTTTGCGTGTATATCCATGTCAGTAATTCCGGGTAATAAGGATTGTCGGGTTGCTCATTTGTTTTCTTCAAAAGTGTTTTACTCGCTAATTGTAATTTTTTAGGGTCGTTCCCCAGTATTTCCAATAGGGTGGCCTTTACATTATCCATTCCTTCATAAGGGCTTGCTCCTATCATTGCTTCTATTGCTTTACCGATATCGCCTTCCTTTGAATATAACTTGGCAAGCGGCGAGCTATATACATAGGGATTCCCAAGCAGCTGTGTGGCACGTTCATAAGTTTTTATCGCATAGTCATCTTTTCCTATTGTTTGAAACTCATTGGCCATCTGCTGTGTCAGCATATCATCTCCGTTTATATACTGGATGGCTTCATCATATTTCTCATTAGCTTTCTTTTCCTTTCCTTCGGCAGTATATACCTGTCCCATGTCTATACTTACAAGGGGGCTTCTTTGATGAATATTAGACTGCTCGTCTACCAGCTTTTCAGCCTGCTTATATTTTTCGGCATTCAGCAGTGTATGCAGGTAGGCATTATATGTCTCGGCATCTATTGGATTTTGATCATACAATGTTTTGAAGATTTCGATCGCCTTGTCATAATCTTTATTGGCAGCGTATTGCTGTGCAAGGCTGAGCTGATCTGATTGCCCAAATACATTAGCGCCTGTAAATAATAAGAATGTATTTACTAAGATCACTTTTGCCAACCACCATATTTTGTCGTCAACCCGCATCCTTTCCTATAACTCTCTTTTTATCATTATTATTTTATATCAGCCTGATCAGTTTCTTAAAGGTTTCCCTGTTTGCAATATACTTTGCAATCTTTCCAATGTTTTCTTTTGTCCGCACAAGCTCAAAAATGCTTCACGCTCCAGGTCGAGTAAATATTGTTCACTTACCAGGCTTTCCTGTGTCAAATCGCCGCCACACATTACATGAGCAAGTTTTTCTGCTATTAATTTGTCATAGTCACTTATGTAATTGCCGCGCCATAATCCATGTATGCCGGATAGCAATCCTCCCAATCCCCCGCGTCCCTGCACTTTTACATCTGTTCTTGGTATTGGTTGTGTATAACCCTGTTCGGATAGCATTAGTATCTTGCGTTTGGCATCTGCAATACGTCTATCCGGGTTAATCGAAATCTGGTCAACACCGGGACGAAGCACAAAATTTTCAAAAGCTTCCTGCGCAGATGTCGAAACTTTTGCAGTGCCTACATTAATGAATAATTGTTGCAAATAGTTTACCTCGATATCTTCTTTTATGTTTCTGTCTCCGGCTCTCAATGCCATCTCTTTACTGCCGCCACCGCCCGGTATTAGTCCTACGCCAACTTCCACCAACCCTATATATGTTTCTGCGGCTGCCTGTACTGCATCAGCATGAAGGCACATTTCACAGCCTCCTCCCAATGTCAATCCATGGGGTGCCACTATCACCGGGATACTGCTATATCGCAACCGCATTGTAGCAGCCTGAAACTGCCTGACAGCAAAATCCAGCTCATCATATTCCTGCTCAGCGGCAAACATAAATATCAGCCCCACATTAGCGCCAGCGCTAAAATTTTCTCCACCGTTTGCTATTATAAGTCCTCTGTATTTATCTTCTGCAATTGCCACCGCTTTCTGCACACCTTCCAGCACTTCGCCTCCCACAGTGTTCATTTTAGTATTCCATCGTAGTGCCACTACATCATCTCCTATATCATATAGCTTGCATGCACTGTTTTTCCATACCACTTTTTCATCAAGGTGTTCTAACAGGATAAATGCACCTGCTCCCGGTATTGGCTGATAGGATTGCGTACGAATGTCGTAATACTTTCGTTGTCCGTTTTCAGTATTGTAAAAAGAAGAAAATCCTTTAGCCAACATTTGAGGCACCCAATCTGCCACAGCAAAGCCTGCCGCTTTCATATTCTCTAACACCTTAGCAACCCCAAGGATATCCCAGCTCTCAAATGCTCCTATCTGCCATCCAAAACCTGCTTTAAGTGCATCATCTATTTTGTAAAGTTCATCAGTAATTTCAGGTATCCGGTGCGACACATAGGCAAATATCATGTGGTGCATCAGCCTGTAAAAATCACCAGCTTTGTCTTTGCCATTGTATAGTACCTGTAGCCGTTGTGCGAGGTCGTCGATAGGTTTAGCTGCTTCGATCGTCGCAAATTTGGCTTTTTGTTTTGGCTGGTACTCCATTGTTTGCAAATTCAGAGTCAGGATATCTGATTTGCCTTTATCATCTTTTACTTTCTTATAAAAGCCTTGCCCTGTTTTATCTCCCAGCCATTTATTGGCTATCATCTTTTCCATGAATGGAGGAAGAACAAAAAAATCTTTTGCTTCATCATCAGGAGCATTTTGGGGCAGGTCTTTTGCAACGTGCACTAATGTATCCAGTCCTACTACATCCCCGGTGCGAAAAGTTGCTGATTTAGGCCTGCCTAATATAGGGCCTGTCAAGGAATCAACTTCATCTACATTTAAGCCCAATTGCTGCATTGCCTTAAAGACTGCCATAAATCCGAATACACCTACCCGGTTAGCAATAAATGCAGGAGTGTCTTTACATAACACAGTAGTTTTTCCCAGGAAACGATCGCCATAATCCATCAGGAAGTCTATCACTTCCGGCTTTGTTTTTGGATCAGGTATTATTTCCAGTAATCTTAAATATCGTGGCGGATTAAAAAAATGCGTACCGCAAAAATGCTGCTGAAAATCTTCACTACGCCCTTCACTCATCAGGTGTATCGGTATGCCAGATGTATTGGTGGTTATGAGTGTCCCTGGCTTACGGTATTTTTCTATCTGGTCAAATACTTTCTGTTTTATATCAAGTCGTTCCACCACCACTTCAATTATCCAGTCACAATCACTTATCAGGTGCAGGTCATCTTCTATATTGCCTATGCGTATATTTTGTGCAGCTTTCTTTGTATATACTGCTGACGGTTTGCTTTTCAGCGTTGCTTGTAGCGCATCGTTTACAATTCTGTTGCGCACTATTTTGCTGTCAAGGCCAAGCCCTTTTGCTTTTTCTGTATCTGTTAGTGTATTCGGCACAATATCAAGCAAAAGTGTTTGCACTCCTATGCCTGCAAAATGACATGCAATTCTGGAACCCATCACCCCACTTCCTATTACTGCTACTTTACGGATAGCCCTGTTGTTCATGGAATAAATTTGTTTAACAACACAATTTATTGAAAAAACAGCCAGCAATTATGATTTGAGCATAAATCTTAACAATGCAGCTATTTAAGCACAGCTGCTGCTTTCTTTATTTGAATTCGTTATGTGAAAATGAATTATTCGAATGAAGACTTAATATCAAAAACGATATCATTCTCATTAAGATAGCTTCTCAGGTCTTTGTATTTGCAGGTCTTATCGCCTGCTTTTATGGAGGCTATTATCAATATGTCGTAATAAGGGCCTGAATAATATTTTAAGGCTTCTACATTATTTCTTTTTTCGAGATAATATTGACTAAAGATCCATTTATTTATGTCATCAAGAGGAGATACAATAACACATTCTATTACAGTGCCGCTCTTATCAAATTCCTTTCCTACAAGATGCTGAAAATCCTTGCAAATGGCTTTTGCCTCTATAAGGGTAAGTGCCTTATGCTCCATATTTTTAGGGGCTTTTCAAAAAGCCATTTCTATTTGTAACCGTATTGTTTTAAAAGAGCATCAAAGGTATGCTATTTCCGTATTCATTTGATAATTTATTAATGTTATTTTTTTAATATATTTATTGACAATCAATAGACCATGTCGCTTTCCATTTTTCCGCTGCTGCTAAGATATTGATGCCTTCTTTCGTTGTAATATCCCGATTATGATACACTGAATCGGCAAGGCCATGCCAAGGCTCCAGGCATACAAATGGCGCATCTGGCGCCGCCCAAACTCCAAAAAATGGGAACTCCCCAAAAAACATGGTCACAGAATGTGATGTGCCACGACCTTTCAAAGCAATAAAAGATGAGCTTAAATGTTTAAAGACCAAGGCGTCTTTATAGAAAAGATCATGTTTCAGATTGATTATTTTTTCATTATTTAACAAAGGTTCCGGTTCCGGTAATATAAGCCCGTTCTGCAAGGGCCACCTGCTCGCAGTCTCATTTTTTTCAAATTCCAGGTAGTAATCGGTGTATTGGGTATGTGGTGCAAATGGTATGGCAAATGCCGGATGGCCCCCCACAGAAAAATACATTGTGTCATTACCATCATTATTTACTTCGTAAGTGACCGATAGGCGATTGCCATTTAAGGTATAATGAACTCTGAACCTGAATATGAACGGGTAAGCCGAAAGGGTATCTTCGTTACCGGATAATAAAAAAATAGCGCTATTATCGTCAGCATGTTCTATCGTAAATTCCATATCCCTGGCAAAGCCATGTCTTAACGAGGAATAGTTCTTGCCCTTATATTGATAGCTGTTATCTCTTAGCTGCCCGACGATGGGAAAAAGTACTGGGGAATGCTTAGCCCAGTGCGCCGGATCGGCATTCCATAGGTACTCCACCTTTGCCTCCTGATTGTATATGCTTTGCAGTTCTGCTCCAAGGTGGCTGATCTTTATTTTTAATATTCCATTGTTGAGTGTTACCATGGCCAAAGTTTATCCAAACTTAAAATAATCCGGCATTTTATTCAATTGATAAAAAAATCTACTAATTGCTACTATTGTCCTACATATACTAAACAATCAACTTGCCCCTTATCTTTGCTGCTATGCAATCCTTACAGGACCAAATTGGTTTATACGAACAGGAAATAAAGTCATTCAATCCGGCCGATGCCGCTGAGCTTGAAGCTTACCGCATTAAATTTCTCGGTACTAAAGGGATAGTGAAAATGGTGTTTGGTGAGATGAAAAATGTACCCGCTGAACAAAAAAAGGAAGCAGGCCAGATACTAAATGCTTTTAAACAATTAGCAGAAGCACAATATGAGTCTTTCAGGCACCTTCAAAAGGATGGAAGCGATAGAAGCAGGGACATAGATATTACACTGCCCGGTACATCTTTACCTATAGGTACCCGTCATCCGTTACGTGTTGTGGAAAAAGAGATTGTTTCTATTTTCGAAAAAATAGGGTTTAGTGTTGCTACAGGTCCGGAAATAGAGGACGATTGGCACAACTTTACCTCATTGAATATGCCTGAAAATCATCCTGCACGCGATATGCAGGATACATTTTATGTAAAGCAAAATCCTGATTGGGTATTGCGTACACATACATCATCTGTGCAATCACGCATATTGGAAACTCAATCTCTTCCTGTACGTGTTATATGTCCGGGCCGTGTTTATCGTAACGAAACAATTTCTGCACGTGCGCATTGCTTCTTCCACCAGGTAGAAGGTTTGTATGTAGATAAAGATGTGTCATTTGCAGATCTGAAACAGACGTTATATTATTTCGTTTCTGAAATGTTTGGTTCGGATACAAAAGTTCGTTTCAGGCCTTCTTATTTCCCCTTCACAGAGCCAAGCGCAGAGATGGATATTTCCTGTACAGTTTGCGGAGGTAAAGGCTGCAGCTTGTGCAAGCATACAGGCTGGGTTGAGATATTAGGTTGCGGTATGGTACATCCAAACATGCTCCGCAATTTCAATATCGATCCTGAAATATATACAGGGTTTGCATTTGGTATGGGTGTAGAGCGTATTACGCAGCTCCGGTATCTGGTGAACGACCTTAGGCTTTATTCTCAGAACGACGTGCGTTTCCTGAGGCAATTTCAATCTCTATAGCAATGAAGATTAACTTTTTTAGGCTCTAATGGTTTTAGTCACAGGCGCAAGTGGTTTTCTCGGTCAGCATCTTGTACGGTATTTATCGGCCAAAGGATGCCAGGTACGGGCATTATATCATCATCATCCACCGTCAAAGGACCTGCAAGGGTTACCGGGTATTACCTGGATGAAGTTTAATTTGCTTGACATCTATGAAGTTGAGGAGGCGATGAAAGATATAAGCGACGTCTATCATTGTGCTGCAGTGGTATCATTCAATCCTAAGCGAAGGGAAGAGATGCTTCATTTCAATTCGGAAAGCACTGCCCATATTGTAAATCAGGCAATAGAGCAGGGTATCCGCAAGATGGTATACATTAGTTCTGTCGCGGCACTTGGCAGAAGCGACAGTAAAAAAATAATAACAGAGGAAGAAGAATGGGAAGAGAGCAAGCACAACTCTGCTTATGGTATGAGTAAGTATATGGCTGAGATGGAGGTTTGGAGAGGTATGGGAGAAGGGCTGAATGCTGTGATCGTTAATCCCGGTATCATTTTAGGCGAAGGTGATTGGAACGATGGTTCTGCGAGACTGATGAAGATTGTTAGTAAAGAATTTCCGTTTTATACGCAAGGAGTTACATCATGGGTAGATATTAATGATGTCATCACTCTATTATACATGCTGATGCAAAGCGATGTAGCTGATGAGCGTTTTATTTTAAGTGAGGGAAACCATGCTTTTAAAGAGGTTTTTACGCTAATGGCAAATGCCTTGAATAAAAAGCCTTCGGCAATAAAGGCTAGTGGCTTTATGACTGAATTGGTCTGGCGTTTCAGTATGTTAAAAACGAGGCTGTTCAATGCGCCTGCCACTATTACTAAAGAAACGGCACGTAATGCGCAATCGTTAAGTTATTATGATAATAGCAAATTACTAAGCTTTTTCCCCAATTACTCATATACGCCACTATCTGAGACTATTAATAGAATGGCTACTGTTTTTGTTAAAGAAAATTGATAAAAAAATTATTTTTTTCGTTATTAACAAAAACATTTGTAAACTTGCAGTTCAGGAGATTAAATGTTTCCCCTTTTCATAGTTTTTCTGGATTTTTCCCATTTCTTTTAACCCGATTATTTCAAAAAGAATCAAAGGAATTTATTTATTAAACTAATCCCATAGAGATATATTAGAAAATTACCAAGCATGCCTTACGACATTTCGCAATTGAATGATATGCTCGTTCCTGAATTGGTGGACGTAGCAGAAGATCTTAAAATCAACAACCCCCGATCATTGGATAAACAAACTTTAATTTACAAAATTCTTGATCATCAGGCTATAGATAACAATGGAGGACATAGCACAAACGGAGCTGATGATGAACCAAAGAAACGCCGCGGTCGCAAGCCTAAGGGCGAATCCACAGAGCTTATAGGGGCTGAACAAGCCAGAGCCAGGCAGGCACATAATGCAAATAATGATGCTATGAATGGTGACGACCCTAATGATAAAAAACGTCGTGGACGCAAGCCTAAAACAGAAAGTTCCCAGGACGAAGATGTGTTGCAGGAAACAGAAGATGCTCCTGTAGCAGCAGGCTGGTCTGAATTGAGAAATGATATAGACAACACTCCTGTTAAAGAAAATGTTCCGGTTACAGCCTCTATAGACACTGATGAGCCGGAAATAATAATGCCTCCTGCTGAATCATCCGATGTGCAGCAACAGCAGCCTTCTGATACAGAGGCACCTGCCAGGCAGCAACAGCCCTATGGCCGTTATCGCCAACAACAGCAGCAGCAACAAAGCAATTTTAATATAGAGTTCGATGGTGTTGTAGCCAGCGAAGGCGTTTTGGAAATGATGCCCGACGGCTATGGTTTCCTTCGCAGCAGTGACTACAATTATCTCAGCTCTCCTGATGATATTTATGTATCCCCTTCGCAGATCAAGCTGTTCGGCTTAAAAACAGGAGATACTGTAAAAGGCAGTGTTCGCCCTCCTAAAGAAGGTGAAAAATATTTTGCACTGCTAAAAGTGGAAACTATCAATGGTCGTCATCCGGACGAGATACGCGATCGTGTTCCTTTCGATTATCTTACTCCATTATTCCCTTTCGAAAAGTTAAGCCTTACAAGCACAAGTGCTAATTACAGCACTCGTATCATAGACTTGTTTACGCCTATCGGTAAAGGACAGCGTGGCTTGATCGTAGCACAACCCAAAACGGGTAAAACGATGCTGCTGAAAGAGGTTGCAAATGCTATTGCGCGCAATCATCCTGAATGCTACCTGATGATAGTGCTGGTAGATGAACGTCCTGAAGAAGTTACCGATATGCAGCGTAGTGTTCGTGCAGAGGTGATAGCTTCTACATTTGATGAACCTGCAGATAAGCACGTAAAAGTTTCAACTATAGCATTACAAAAAGCAAAGAGACTTGTGGAAGTAGGTCATGATGTTGTGATACTGCTCGACTCTATCACTCGTCTTGCCCGCGCTCACAATACAGTTGCCCCTGCGAGTGGTAAAGTATTAAGTGGTGGTGTGGAAGCAAATGCCATGCAAAAACCAAAACAATTTTTTGGTGCTGCCCGTAAAATAGAAAATGGGGGTTCCCTTACCATCCTTGCTACTGCTCTTATAGATACAGGCTCTAAAATGGATGAAGTGATCTTTGAAGAATTTAAAGGTACCGGTAACATGGAATTGCAGCTCGACCGTCGTTTGGCTAACAAACGTATGTTCCCAGCCATAGATATTACGTCTTCTTCTACACGTCGTGATGATCTGCTGCTTGATAAAGACACACTCAATAAAATGTGGGTGCTCCGCAATCACATTGCAGACATGAATACGGATGAAGCAATGAACTTCCTGCTCCAGCAAATGCGTGGAACAAAAAGTAACGAAGAATTCCTTGCTACAATGAATAAATAATCAATTTATTTTATAGATATTAAAATAGCTGCTCGTTACGAGCAGCTATTTTTTTTGAAAGTAGACCTAGGCTCAGTTGGAGTACGGCCTATCAACAATATGACCAATGCTAATACTACAGAGGGCAGTTGGTTTGGGGTATGTCTTTTGCTATTCTCTCAGCTTATATTTTTTTCTTAATTAAAGCAATTTATCTAAGTTTTATATTGTTGAGAAATAAAGATTATTACAAATGTGTTACTATAGTCATGCTATTAATAAAATATTACTTATAACCATGTTTAGTTCTAAATTATTAGCAAAGCTATCTCTAATAAATGCGCAGTTAAATTGATATATTTTTTTTAAAAAATAGATTTTTAAGGTTTTTTTATTGCATGAAATAACTTCTCTTTGAAATAGTAGTTGAATTCAGAGGTTCAATTACTATTTGCTTTTTTGGGGATATAAAATTAAACAAAAACTTTATTGTGGATGTTATGAGAGTAGTAGTTATAATAATGGCACTGTTATTTGAAGTATTAGTGACAAATGCGCAGACCTATACCGATATATCCTCTGCTACTGGCTTCAACCTTATATTGAGATCCGATAGCACTGTTTGGGGATGGGGAAATAATTTATCTGGGCAGTTAGGCACTGGCGATACCATTATGGTTACTTCCCCGCGGCCATTAGACATTAGCAGAAAATGGATAGCAATTTCAGGTGGAGGCTTTCACAGGATAGGTCTTATGGCTGACAGTACACTATGGGGATGTGGGCTAAATGCCAATTACCAACTTGGCATTTCGGCTATCACTTCTGTTGATACCATGATGCAGCTTAGCGCTAAGCATTGGCGTCTCATTAAAGCTGGCAGTTTCAATTCTGCTGCTATAAGAAATGACGGCACCCTTTGGATGGCAGGATATAATGTTTATGGCATGTTGGGTTCAGGAGATACTGTTACTCGTACAGGCTTTGTTTGCCCTGACAGCAATGTTAAGGATTGGAAAACGATTTCGGTCGGAGGCTCACATGTTTTGGCAATAAAAAATAATGGGAGCTTATGGGCATGGGGCGATAATAGCAAAGGTGAAGTAGGTTTGGGGGATACCAAAGATTTATACTTAAAGCCAACACAGATTGGGAAAGACACAGATTGGGAACAGGTATCAGCAGGCTTTTTTTATTCCCTTGCGCTTAAAAAAGATGGTACTTTATGGTCATGGGGTGATAATTCTTATTATGAATTAGGACGTACTACAACCGGTATTATGGATACCGTTATTACCAAAGTAAGCAATGATACTGATTGGGTATCAGCCAGCACAGGGTGCATATTTGCATTTGCCTTAAAAAAAGATGGTACGTTGTGGGGCTGGGGTAATAATGTATCTGGGCAATTAGGCATTTCATTATCAATAGGCTCTGTAACATCGCCTCAGCAGGTTGGTAGCGACAATGATTGGAAATTAATTTGTGCGGAACAAGGTTTGTCATTCAGCGCAGGGAGTTTTGTAGGTACAGAGTCAAATGGCTTAAAAGATAGCGCGAAGAGTGTATGTACTGCAGGAAGCAATCAGAATGCGGAACTCGGTAATGGCAGCCTAGGAGGCCCTGATCAGGATTATTTTAGCTGTTCAACAGCACCGGTCGAACGAGTACCAATAAATGATTTGAAAGATAATATTCAAGTATTCCCCAATCCAGCTCTCGATCAGGTTAACATCAATATATCTCCTGGTATATATAGTGACAAGATGAAAATAGTAGTTGAAGATGTAAATGGGCATGTATTAATCAATCGATTCAGCACGGGCAAGAATATTATTACATTAAACATTAGCGCACTTATTCCAGGCCTTTATTTCATTAGGATTACCAATAAGGAAAATGTATTCGTTTCAAAATTGACAAAATTATAAGACAGTATTTATTGTCGTTTTAAGGTATCCGAATAGTTAAATGTCCTAATACAAAAGACACGGAGTATAACTAATATTCCATATTGAAAATGATTGTTTAATTTTCAATATGGATAATATTCAGATCAGATCTGCGACAATAGAGGATGGAATATCTGTATATAAGCTGATATGTGAGCTTGAGAGCTACACTCTTGATAAAGAAGTTTTCAATGTGAATTTTAGACGGAACCTTAACTCCTCAAATATTCACTATCTCGTCGCCACAATGGACAATCACATTGCTGGTTTTATAAGCAGTCATGGCCAGATATTATTACATCATGAAGGCCTTGTGTACGAAATACAGGAAATAGTTGTTAGTAATGAGCATCGAAGTAAAGGCATAGGTAAAAAATTGCTTCATGAATTAGAGTCAATTATCTCAAAAGAAGATTATAAGTTGTTAGAAGTTGCTTGCAATATGAAACGCAAGGACGCACATCGTTTTTATCTTGCAAATGGATTTGATCAAACGCATTACAAATTCACAAAAGAAAAGCAGTAAGCATTATTGAAAAGTATACGCTTTTATATACTGCATTTCTATTTGTCCCTTATCTGCGCTCACCTGGTAATAATCGTAAAAAGTTTTTTCTTTACCGAAATAGAAGCCTATTATATATGTGTATGGCCCTGTTCCTTTTTTAATAACAGGTTTCAAATGAGAACCACCGCGAGGCATGGTAAACTCATTTTTTGCAATGTTGGGACCATAAGCTGCATGTACTGAATATGTGCCATTTTTGCTGTAATTAGTTGTTACTATCTGCACTGAAAAAATGAAATGATTGAGAGTGTCCTCTTTTATAGGCATACGTGCCTGTGCAACTATTGTGTTTGGTGCAGGTGGTACATATTGATTAGTTGTCTCTGTCGAAACAGGCTCATTTCCTTTTACAGAAGATTGGCTATTACATGCGCTAAATAATAACATCAGAATTATGGCAGCAGTTGGGCAATATTTCATCGGCGCAAAAATAACGGATGTACAAGTACTGTGAGAAGAGGGCAAAATAATTTTATAAAAACCTTTTAAATCACCACTCTATAAAGTTTATAAATGCTTATTTCACTAAATGAAAGCATTAAATTATTTTTAGTGAGATTTACCAAACCTCCTTATTATGAAATATAATGCCGGGATTAAAAAGTTGATTTTATTTTATATGTTATTAGCAAGTATACAAACAACGGAATCAGGTTGTAACAACGCTGATCATCAGCATCCTGCCACAGATACAACCGCAAAACAGCAATCAGTACCAAATGATGAGAATTTTAAAGTTGAGGCAGACACTTTTGCTGATCTTCAGTTATTAAGATACCAGGTGCCTGGTTTTAATGAGCTTAGTCTGCAGCAAAAGAAGCTTGCCTATTACTTATACCAGGCTGCGCTATGCGGTCGGGATATTATTTACGACCAGAAAAGTAAATACGGCTTACTGCTGCGTAAAACCATCGAGACAATGTATGGCACTTATCACGGAGATAAAAATGATCCTAACTGGAAGGAGTTTGAGGTGTATTGTGGCCGCTTTTGGTTTAGTAATGGTAACCATCACCATTATAGCAATGAAAAATTTATTCCTGCCTGTTCTTATGAATATTTTAGCTCTATAGTAAGAAATTCAGATACCTCTCAGTTACCTAAAAGTCAAAATGAATCGGTAGATCAGTTTCTTGCGCGAATCAAGCCGATGGTGTATGATCTAAGTTTTGAGCCTAAGGTAGTTGATCAGCGTCCTAACGTTGATAATATAGCGCATTCCTCAAACAACTTTTACGAAAATGTAACTCAGGCAGAAGTAGAAAAATTTTATTCAAAATTTGATACTAAAGGTGACGCTCCATCTTGGGGATTAAATAGTAAACTGATAAAACAAAACGGCACAATTGAGGAGAAAGTGTGGAAAAGTGGGGGAATGTATGGTGCTGCAATAGACCAGATAATAGGATGGTTGCAAAAAGCTGTTACCGTAGCCGAGAATGATGCTCAGAAAAAAGCATTAGATCTTTTAATACAATATTATAAAACAGGTGATCTGAAAACCTGGGATGATTATAACATTGCATGGGTGGAGGATACAGCTTCGCGTATTGATGTTGTAAATGGCTTTATAGAAGTATACCTGGACGCAATAGGTAAAAAAGGGAGCTTCGAAAGTATTGTTTCATTAAAGGACCTGGAAGAAACAAAGCGGATAAAGGCAATAGCCGATCAGGCACAATGGTTTGAAGATAATTCACCCATTATGCCGGAACATAAAAAGAAGAATGTAAAAGGGATTACCGCAAAGGCAATAACTACAATTGTTGAATGTGGTGATGCTGCGCCAAGCACGCCAATTGGCATCAATCTCCCTAATGCAGACTGGCTGCGCAAAGAGTATGGTTCTAAATCGGTGGCGCTTAGCAATATCGTTCATTCATACAATGTAAGCAGCGCCAAAAGCGGAATGCTAGAAGAGTTTTGTGTTGATGATACCGTATTACAACGATTGAAAAAATATGGTCCTCTTGCTTCGGATCTGCATGTTGATATGCATGAGTGTATCGGCCATGCATCCGGCCAGATAAACAAGGGTGTTGAAACTACCGATAAAACTTTAAAGAATTATGCCTCCACGTTGGAAGAAGCGCGTGCCGATTTGGTTGGATTGTATTTCATAATGGATCAAAAGCTAATTGATATTGGCGTAATGCCAAATATGGACGTTGCAAAGGCAGAGTATGACAGCTATATTATGAATGGCTTAATGACCCAATTGGCACGTTTGAAACCCGGCGAACAGTTAGAAGAAGCCCATATGCGTAACCGCCAGCTAATAGCTATGTGGGCTTACGAGCATGGGAAGAAAGATAATGTGGTAGAGTTTGTTAAGAAAAACAATAAAACTTACGTAAGAGTAAACGATTATAACAAGTTGCGCCAATTATTTGGTCAGCTTCTACGTGAGATGCAACGCATTAAGTCGGAAGGAGACTATAATGCCGGTAAAAACCTGGTTGAAACTTATGGCGTGAAGGTAGACCAGGCATTACATAACGAAGTGCTGGAACGCTACGCTAAATTGAATATCAAGCCATACAAAGGGTTTATCCAGCCTGCGCTGGTGCCTGTAATGAATGGAAATGAAATAACAGACGTAAAAGTAGAATACCCTGAAAGCTTTTACGAGCAGATGATGGAGTATGGAAAGAAATACTCTTTCCTGCCTGTGATAAACTAAATAATAAAAAAATGGGAGCAATAAGCTCCCATTTTTTTATTCAGCAACTACTTTGTGGTCTTTTATTGTAAATGGATTTCGGAATGTAATACCATTGACAAGATAAGCAACGGGGTGCCCACTTACATAGGCAGGCGGATGCGAGGGAGCATCATTTATTAACTCCTCTACTTTTCTGCCAATAATATTTTGAGTCTCTTTATTTATTTTATTATTCGATACAACAGGCGGCATACTGTTCGATGACGGAACAATACCACCATAATCGAAGTAAACAATTTTTCCTTTTTCATTAACTACAATGTGACTGATATCTATCTGATAAATACCATCATTTAAATCTTTAAGTTCATTTTTTAAATTGCTTAGCAGATATTCCTTTAGAATATCCCCTGTCAATGTTCCTAAAGTATTACCAAACGCTACTTCATTGGATGTATAGATTTTTTCGCCATTTAGTTTTGAAGGTCTGTTCTCATGTAGCGCAGTTACTTTCATTTGCTGTGCTCCCGTTGAAGGGTTTATTATATATACTGTGTCCTGTGGGGGAAAAGATGTTTCAATCGTATTGCCATTGTAGGTAACTGTATTGCCGTGCCATTTTCTTTGACCGGAAAAACTGTTTTTAGTAAAGCATAATAAACAAATTG
>DATNFP010000008.1:0-13415 GCA_035606335.1 Flavipsychrobacter sp.
CCCTATGGTATGAAATGGATTGTAGATAGTGGCGCCATCCATATAAATACCTGTCTGAGCAGGCGAACCACCGCGGATATATAATTGTCCTCCCTGGTCGCCTGTGAAAACCACACCTGGCACTACCTGCAAAAACTGCGCAACATCGGGCTCACCGCCTGCACTTGGCAATAGTTCCATATCGCGTGGGGTAATTGTTGTAGTACCTATGTTTACATGGGTTAGTTTATCTGTTTTTCTTGCAGATACTTCTACCCCTTTCAGTGATATTTCATTCTGTTTTATAAAAAGTTTTTTGCTTACAACATCGCCTGCTTTGATAGTGATCTCTTCGTTAGCAGTATCATAACCTATTATCGTAGTAAATAAAGTATAGTCTCCGGGAGGTATTTCTGTTATAGAAAAGAATCCGTTCTCATCTGTTTGCACGCCCATTTTTGTACCCAGCAGGCGCACATTGGTAAATATCATAGGCTCACCAGTCTTTTTATCGTACACAAACCCTTTTACACTTCCATATTTGTTTTGGGCAAAACAAACTACTGATAAAAAAACAAAAAGAGTTAGCAGGACAGAATGCTTCCGCATAAAGACATGGTTTTAAAAAAAGAGAGACAAAGATAGGGATTACAATATAGCGACCAAACCATAATTTGTTCAGGGTGTTTATTACTAACACTCTGCATTTTATTAAAATAACATTTTTTCATCATAAGAATAGCATCAAAATACTATCATAAATATTAATGGTTAATTTGGCATAATGAAAATATTTACTGCTTCACAGATACGCGCCTGCGATGCATATACTATTCATGCGACTTCTATTTCTTCAACAGATCTCATGGAGCGCGCAGCAGGAAAATGTACAGACTGGATAACAGGACATTTTGGGAAAGATACTTTGTTTGTGGTGCTATGTGGACCGGGTAATAATGGAGGAGATGGACTTGCCATCACCAGAATGTTGCATCAATCGGGTTATGGTGCAAAAGCATTTTTATTACATTTCAGCCCTCAATTATCTCCCGACTGTGATGCCAACCTGAAGAAATTGCAAAAAATAGGAGGTAGCCATGTAGATATTCTGCAGCCTGATACTTTTATTACAGACATACCACCTAATATCATTATCATAGACGCTATATTCGGAACAGGGTTAAACCGCGTACCGGAAGGGTGGGTAGGAAATTTTATTGCACAAATTAACCAACTACCCAATACTAAAATAGCCATTGATATACCCAGTGGTATGCCTGCCGATAGCATTCCTGAGAACCTGGATACCATTCTTAAGACAGATCATACACTTAGCTTCTAATTTTATAAGCGAACTTTTCTGCACGTAGAAACAGGCAAGCTGGCGGGTAATATTCACATACTTGATATAGAGCTTGACAAAACATTTATAAAAGCAACACACACCCAATACCAGGCAATAGATGCAGAAATTATATCTAATATATACAAACCACGCAACCCCTTCTCTCATAAAGGAACATACGGCAGCGTGCTGATGATAGGCGGTAGCTATGGAAAAATGGGAGCTATTACCCTTAGCTCAAAGGCTGCATTGCGAGCTGGAGCAGGACTTGTGAGTGCACTGATACCTGAATGCGGTTATGAAATAATACAGACGGCTGCACCCGAAGTAATGTGCCGCACCAGCGGAAAAAAACAGATACAGGAAATAACCGACTGGGAAAAGATGAATGCGATAGGTATCGGGCCGGGACTTGATACCGATAAAACAACAGCAAAAGCATTTGCAGAATTTATAGACATCTGCAAGCAGCCAATAGTAATAGATGCAGACGGACTGAACCTTCTTGCCAAACAGCAGGAATTATTTGCCAAGTTACCACCGGGCTCCATCCTTACCCCCCACCCTAAAGAATTTGAAAGATTATTTGGCAAAAGCCCCAATAGCATGCAGCAATTAGAACAGGCCCGCACACAGGCTATGCGTTATAATGTGCATATAGTGCTAAAGGGACATCGTACGGCAGTTGTTACTACCGAAGGGGAATGCTGGTACAACCTGACTGGCAATGCAGGAATGGCTACAGGTGGTGCAGGAGATGTGCTAACCGGAATAATTACAGGATTGCTTGCACAACATTACGAACCTGTAGATGCAGCTATGCTGGGAGTTTATCTACATGGAGTTGCAGGAGACCTGGCTGCCGCAGAATTGTCACAAGAAGGATTGATAGCGGGTGATATTATTGATCATTTAGGAAAGGCATTCCAGGCGACTGCCCACTCTAATCAAATAAATTCGTAGCCTATATCTTTCCTGTAATACTTGCCTTCGTATTCTAGTAGAGCTGCATTTTGATATGATTTTGTCAATGCATCCTTTATAGTGCCCCCGTAGGAAGTAATGGCAATAACACGCCCACCATTTGTTACGATTTCATTATCCTTATTAGTTGTGCCTGCGTGAAAAAGTAAACTGTCGCTTATCTTATCAAATCCTTTCATCACTTTTCCTTTAGGATAACTGCCGGGATATCCTTCTGAAACAAGCATTACAGTGCAGGCCGATAGAACGCTGTGCCGCAGTTTTACAGTATTTAATTCCCCTTCATTCATTTTTACTATTAGCTCTACCAGATCGTTTTCGAGGCGGGGTATTACTACTTCTGTTTCAGGGTCGCCCATGCGGCAGTTGTATTCTATTACATAAGGATCACCGTTCACTTTTATCAATCCCAAAAATATAAATCCCTGGTAAATGACGTTTTCTTCCTTCAATCCTTTTACGGTTGGTTCAATGACACGATTGATAACTTTTTGCATAAAGCTATCATCGGCAAATGGCACAGGGGATATTGCACCCATACCTCCAGTATTCGGGCCTTTATCGCCTTCGCCTATGCGCTTGTAATCTTTTGCTTCAGGAAGCAATAGATAATTATTGCCATCGGTTAATATAAATACAGAAAGCTCTATACCATCCAGGAATGCTTCCACAACTACCTTCTTACTCGCTTCTCCAAATTGTGCTTCTTTTATCATGGAAGTGAATGCCTCCACAGCTTCATCATGGCTTTGAGCAATTACCACCCCTTTACCTGCCGCAAGTCCATCAGCTTTCAGCACAACGGGGATTGGATGTTGTTTTAAATAAGATACCCCTTTTTCAAAATTGCTTTCGTTAAACTCTCTGTATGCAGCAGTAGGTATTTTATGACGTTGCATAAACTGTTTGGCAAATGCTTTACTGCCTTCCAGTTGCGCACCTACTTTTGAAGGGCCGGCTACAATAATATGTTTTAATGCGTCATCATTTTTAAAAAAATCATAGATACCTGCCACCAGCGGGTCTTCTGGGCCAGGAATTAAAATATCTATATGTTTTTCTAAACATACTTTCCTTATTGCTTCAAAATCTGTGACAGATAGTGTGATATTAGTTCCATATTCAGGTGTCCCGGCATTACCGGGAGCTATATATAATTGTTTGCACAAAGAGCTTTGGCTAAGCTTCCATGCAAGGGCGCTTTCACGTCCACCCGACCCAAGTAACAGAATATTATATGAAGGCATAATCTAAGTTCAGCCGCCAAAATTATTCAAACCATTTTTTACAACCGAAAAATTATTCGTGCGCATCTATCCTGATTTTTTTTATTTTGTACCCGATAATCACTTCAATATAACATATGGAACAAGAACAAGAAGTAGGGTCATCGTCGATGCAACTAGCAGAAGGCGCCTCTAAAAACGGGAAAGGACACCCCAGAGGATTATGGGTGCTTTTTGGTACAGAAATGTGGGAGCGCTTTGGCTACTACCTGATGGTAGGGATTTTTTTCCTATATCTGATAGATCCCACAAGCAATCATGGCAAAGGCTTTGATACTAAAAAGGCTGCCGACCTGGTAGGTTCTTATATTGCTCTTGTATACCTTACTCCATTTATTGGTGGTCTTATTGCCGACCGTTATCTTGGTTATCGCAGGGCTATTATCCTTGGTGGGGCTTTGCTGGCATTAGGGTATTATACATTGGCTTTGCCCGGTGATGGCGCATTATATCTCGCTCTTCTGTTCATTATAGTAGGTAATGGTTTCTTTAAACCAAATATCAGCACACTACTAGGTAATATATATAACAGGGCGGACCTGAAGCCTAAAAAGGATCTGGCATACAATATATTTTACATGGGTATTAATATTGGAGCATTCATATGCAATTTCGTAGCAGCATATATGCGTAACCATTATGGATGGGGTTATGCCTTTGCAGCTGCCGGCGTTGGTATGACTATCGCTCTGATCTGGTTTATTATAGGCATGAAGCATGTAAAGGAAGGTGATATAAAGAAAAAGATGGAAAAAGAGGATATGCCTATGAGTAAAATATTAGGATATGTATTTCTGCCTGCTATAATCACTGCAATAATTGGATGGTTTATGAGCAGTATATTAGGTCATACAATTTTTGGCACACAGTCGAACGATGCCTTTATGTTCGCTTGTATTCCCATTATCATTTTTTATGTTGGCTTATTTCTCCGTGCAACTAAAGAAGATAAACGTGGTCTTGGTGCATTATTCGCTTTCTTTATTGTATCTATTGTTTTCTGGGTTATTTATAATCAAAACAGTACAGGGTTAACTATATGGGCGGATCAGTATACAGCCCGCAAAATGCCGGATGCAGCTGTGAAATATGCCAAACCATTCGGGATGATACAAACAGTATCTACAGATTCCCAAAATGTAACTAAGATAGACGAATATTTCCGCGCTGTGACTGATGCTAAAGGAAACACGATACAGACAAAAGGTATTAATCCTTATTTCCAGAATTTACCAAGAGAGAAATGGCCGGCTGATGGTAAACAGAACCTGATCTCAACTGAAATCTTCCAGTCAATCAACCCATTTTTTATTGTTCTCTTTACGCCAATTATAGTTGGCCTATTCTCATGGCTTGCACGCAGGAAAAAAGAGCCGAATACACCTGTAAAGATAGGTATGGGTATATGGATAGCCGGGCTCTCATCGTTGCTAATGTATTTCGCTGTGATGTCAACCAATATTTACCATAATAAAACAGAAGCTTACTGGATTGTTTCTACTTATGCTTTATTTACCGTTGGCGAACTGCTGGTAAGTCCTATTGGCTTATCAATGGTATCAAAACTATCACCACCACGACTTACGGCATTGATGATGGGTGCATGGTTCCTGGTGAATTCCATTGCAGGTAAAGTGGCCGGGCTTATGGCTACTTTCTGGGATAGCTTTACTGATAAGAAAACTTATTTCCTCATATTGATTATTGCTGCTGCGATAGCAGGTGCTATCATGTTTGCCATGAGTAAATGGCTGGCGCGGATAGTACATGAAAAGACAGGAGCAAATTAATTTTACAATTATATTTTTAGAAAAAGCAGGATTTAATCCTGCTTTTTTGTTTTAATAGGGGCATAGAAAAGTGTGAAATCCAAATAAAGATTATATTGGCGGCTTAAAATATCCCAGACATAAACAATGGCGACAGCAAATACCCACACAATTGAAGAAATACAAAGCTTTAAAGGAAAATATCCTAAGCAACTGTGGTATCTGTTCCTTTCTGAAATGTGGGAGCGCTTTTGCTTCTATGGCATGAGGGGGATGCTCACCTTCTTTATGGTGCATCAGCTCTTTATGAAAGAAGATGTGGCCAACCTGCAGTATGGCGCTACTCAGGCATTTGTATATGCCTTCACATTTATCGGTGGCCTGTTTGCCGATAAGATATTAGGGTATCGCAAGTCTTTGTTCTGGGGTGGTTTATTAATGATAACCGGTAGTTGTATACTTGCTGCCGATCCACAAAAGTTCTTTTTCCTCGGTATCAGTTTTTCCATTGTAGGTACGGGCTTTTTCAAGCCCAACATTTCTACCATGGTAGGTATGCTTTACAAAGCAGGTGATAACAGGCGCGATGCAGGTTTTTCCCTATTCTATTCCGGTATCAATATTGGTGCGCTGATAGGTGGGTATATATGTGTGGCTGTGGGTAAACATTACTCATGGAACCTGGCATTTGGGTTGGCTGCCATTGTGATGACCATTAGCCTTCTGACATTCATTTTCACTCAACGTACACTGGGGCCTATCGGTCTTGCTCCTAAAAAAATGCCTACACCGGTTACCGACCTCGGTGGTGAGAACAATACTATATACACTATAGAAGGAAAGGATGCCGGTAACACAAAAAAATCGGGCTGGTTCGACTACGTAGTATATATAGGATCCCTGGCCATCATACCGGTGATAATGACCATGGTTGCCAAAACACAGTACACCGACTGGTTTATGTATATCATCGGACCATGTACACTGGTATACATATTTTACGAAATGACCAAATACTCAAAAATAGAGCGGCAAAAATTGATGGCCGCATTGGTATTTATCATTTTTTCCATTGTTTTCTGGGCTTTCTTTGAGCAGAGTGGTGGCTCACTCAGCCTCTTTGCTGCGAATAACCTGAATGACAAACTGCTTGGTGTAAGGGTTGATCCGAATGGCGTAAACAATGCGGCCAACTCACTTTTTGTGATCATCTTCGCGCCTATAATAGGGCTCATATGGCTTGGATTAAGTAATAAGAAAATAGAACCTAACACTGTAGTGAAGTTTGGCCTGGGCTTTTTGTTCCTTGCGCTGGCATTCTATGTGTTTTATTACACACGGTTTTTTGCCGATGCCAAAGGCGTTACTTCGCTCGACGTGTTTACTCTGGCTTATCTTGTTATCACTTTTGGTGAACTCTCATTGTCGCCCATAGGTTTGTCGATCATGACAAAGCTTTCACCAAAACCATTACAGGGTGTTATGATGGGTATGTGGTTCCTTGCCAGTGCTTATGGTCAGTATGTGGCTGGTATCCTCGGTGCAGGTATGTCATTGGTAAGTGATAAAGCCACTCAAACACAAAAGCTGATGGCCTATACTGCCGGCTATAAACAGTTGGCTATATATGCCTTAATAGCCGGGGTAGCGCTCATTGTAATATCCCCTTTAGTACGCAAGCTTATGCACGAGGTGCACTAATATCATAAAATATTCCTTCTGCATCGGCCACACTCAAACGGTGTGGCTGATCTGTTTTACCACTTTTTGTGCGCGATTGGTTATTTTCGGCTACAAAACCAATTCTTTGCATTGCCATAAGAATGGCGTTTTTTTGTGGTTTCATATTGTATGTCTCAAATAAAAAAATTTGCGGTAATAGTTGCAGGAGGAAAAGGTGTCCGGATGGGTAGCGCATTGCCAAAGCAATTCCTGCTATTGCTGGGAAAGCCTATGCTGCATTATTCAATAAGTGCTTTTGTCACCGCGTTTCCTGATATAGAGTTAGTCTTGGTATTGCCTCATCACCAACTTAGCTACGGGCAGATAGTGTTGCAATCATTTCCTGAAGGTCTTGATATTACCATTATAGCGGGAGGAGAAACACGTTTCCATAGCGTGCAAAATGGCTTGCAGGTTGTAGAAGATAATTCAATAGTTTTTGTACACGATGGTGCGAGGCCGCTTGTATCTCCTGACCTTATACAGCACTGCTATAATCAAGCATTAGAAAAAGGTAGCGCCATACCCGCCATCCCGGTTGCAGAAAGCATGCGCATCCAGGAAAACGAACAAAGCAAACCTGTAAACAGAGAGCATTTAAGAATCGTCCAAACGCCACAGACATTCCGTTCCGATGTTATCTTACCTGCCTTTAAGCAACACTACCAGGCGTTATTTACCGATGAGGCAACAGTTGTAGAAGCTAATGGCACAGAAATTTTCCTGATAAACGGGGAACAGAACAATATAAAAGTGACAACTCCCGGAGACATGGTAATAGCAGAAGCCTTGCTGAAAGCACGATCATCGAATGTTTAGAAACTGTATCATATTTTTTTTGAGCTTACTGCCGTTTTGCGGATACGCACAACAATATGACAGCAGCATTTTTAAGTATCCCATCGAGATGGATACTGTAGTAGTACGCGCCGCACGTAATGGATGGGATTTAAAAGGATTTATCCGCAGAATGCAAACTGATACTACTTTTTATAAATCATTTCGCACAATGCGAATAGTTCCTTATACAGCGACTAATGATATAAAAGTGTATGATAATGATGGGAATGTCATTGCTTCGCTCTATAGCAATACAAAGCAAAACATCTCCAAAGGTTGCAAGACTATGAAAGTAATCAATGAAAAAACAACCGGAGATTTTTATAAACGCAACCACCAATACAATTACTACACAGCTGAATTATATGCATATCTTTTTTTTACTAACGGAACCGTTTGCGGAGAAAATGATATTGTAGCCGGGACTATGGATGTAAGAGGAAAAGGCAAGATGGAAAAAGCAACATGGCAATTAAAACAGTTAATCTTCAATCCCGGCGCTAAAGTACCAGGTGTACCATTTATGGGAGATAAAGCATCCATCTTTGACCCTGATATCGCCAAGCTGTATGATTTTAAACTACTCTCTGAAGAATATAATGGGGTGGATTGTTATGTTTTTAAAGCTGTACCTAAAAAGGGAGAAGAAAATAATGTGGTATTTAATGAGCTTACCACATGGTTCAGGAAAAGCGACTACTCGATAGTAGCCCGTGATTATTCATTATCATACAGCACAATGTTTTATGACTTTGATGTGAAGATGAAAGTACGCACCCGACAGATAGGCAACCGGTTGCTGCCTGTATCTATCAATTATGATGGCAACTGGCATATATTTTCCAAAAAAAGGGAGCGTGTAAAATTCACGACCGAGATCACTTATTAATGCACCAATGTAACCCCTAAGTAGAAATCCAGATCATATTCTTTGCCCTTTTCCACATCAATGGTTTTTGTTTCTAACTGGTCGTGACTTAATGCCTGTGCCACTATAATTGTACTTCCCCCAGATAGGACCAATTTATAATAACCATCCCTATCTGTATGCACGCTTTCTGTACCATTTTTAGAGGATATAAAACACAAATAAACCGGATTGCCCGTATGCTTATCAATAACATGGCCTGTTATCAATGCTTGTGTGGTATCGCCAATTTGTTTTACAGAGGTGATTTCATAGCTGCCATCTACCTTTTCAATACTACCCTTCTTAGCTTCTTTGTGCACTTTGCATCGGGAGAAAAATAAAACAGAAAATAAGCCAATGATTAAGCTGTACTTTTTTATATTATTTCCTAATTCACTCATTTGAACCCAATATATTTATTTCTAAACAAAAATAGTTAGGGCAAAACCCCAACTATTTAATAAAAACTTATCGCAGATCTACTCTCCTTTCTTTTCGCCGTCCATTTTATTTTTCTTTTTCCTGCCTGCTTCTTTCAGCGTTTTGTCAATTATCCATTCTATCTGGCCATTCACGCTGCGAAATTCATCACCAGCCCACCTTTCCAGTGCCTTGTATAGCTCTTCGTCAATTCTTAATACAAATGTCTTTTTTGCACCCACTATTCTAAATTAATTAATGTAAAACATTGACTTTAGATTACACTATTGATATAAAGACCCTGTATTTAATACCGGCTGTGCACCACGTTCACCACAAAGTACCACCATCAGGTTGCTGACCATAGCAGCTTTCTTTTCTTCGTCCAGTTCTACTATTTTCTTTTTGCTTAATTCTTCAAGCGCCATTTCTACCATACCAACTGCACCCTCTACTATTTTGTACCTGGCAGCAACTATGGCAGTTGCCTGCTGGCGTTGCAACATCGCTCCTGCAATTTCCTGCGCATAAGCCAAGTGGCTGATGCGAGCCTCCTTAGCTATTATACCAGCTGTGGCAAGACGATCGTTCAGTTCTTTTTCCAATAGCTCATTTACTTTGGCACCACCATCTCTGAGCGTAAGCAATGCATTTTCATCTTCTATATTATCATAAGCAAATCCAGTGGCAAGATTGCGCAATGCTGCTTCACTTTGCATTCTTACATACACCATATAGTCAGACACTTCATATGCTGCTTTATAAGTGTCCTGTATCTGCCACACCACTACTGCTGCAATTTCAACCGGATTACCCATTTTGTCGTTTACTTTCAGTGTAGGTATTGCAAGGTTTTGCACCCTCTGTGTTAACCTGATGGTTGCATAAAGCGGGTTTATAAAGAATAAACCGTTATCCTTTACCGACCCGACATATTTCCCAAAGAAGTTCAGCACCCTTGCATTGTTAGGCTGAATGATCATTAGTCCCTTCCAGATAAAAAGTGCTGCAATACATAGAACAATCGCAGGGAGAGACCATAGAGGTTGCATAACAGAAGCCGAAAAAAAGAAAATAGCCAGACCGATAAAGACAAGAGAGAGTATAAGCGCGAGGAAGCCGTTAACAGGTTTTAATACTTTTTCCATAAAATATTTATTTTGATATCATTTTAATATCAAAGATAGAAAAAGTTTTTATAATACAAAAGCAATATTTCTATTTCATTAACTAGATATTCTAATCACAGCGTATGGAGTTGAAGCTTATTGTATTTACTAGCTGACTGTTATAATTGCCATTCTTGCCCAATGGCACTACCTAAAGTGACAGAGTAAAATACAATGTTTTACATTTGTTTAAAATAGTCTACTTTTTGTAAACCTATAAAGGAGAAATGATTTCAATGACACACAAAATAGACAAAAGAAAAAATTATTCTTTTCCCTATTGCAATAACTACTATTTTAAGAAGAAGTATTTTTCATTTCCAGTACCCTATAAATCCGTACAATGAAAAAAATATTTTTACTCAGTTATTTATTATTTATCGTAACAAGTTTCAATGCCTCTGCGCAATTAGTAAATAATCTAAATATGAGTACCGGATACAATAATGTTACCGGCACGATAATACCAGATGTTCAGCAAGACTCCGACTGGACAATTACTAATCTTACGGCACCACTTTTACCCGCTGCAGCATATCCTTATCCTTCATACGTACAAGAGCCATGGGATTATGTATCACCCCCTCCAATAACACTTGCAGGTACGAAATGGATATCTTATGATTCAAACTCTATGTCTTTAGGACCTTATGATGATACAGGTGGAAAAACATTTTACAGATTTCGATTTGAAATGTGCTCTGCTGATACTGTTATGATAAGCGGATCCGCGCTATGCGACAATGAATTGAATCATTTTTTAGTTGATGGGGTAGATATTGGGTTTTCAATGGCTGCTACGTCTGCAGTCTGGCTGACGCCTTCTGCTTTTTCATATACAACCACATTGTCTTCAGGCATTCATAATATTGATATAGAAGTACAGAACACCCCAACCATTGCTCCCACCAACCCGACGGGCCTTGATATAAGCGGGACCATAAAATCCATACATAAATCAATAATTGACAGAGATAATTATCCAAGCTACGTATGTAACAAGACTGTGATACCCGATACTTTGTCAATACAAGAAACTAAAACTGGTTGCGATTCATTCAGCTTTATGGCTGGTAGTAATGATACAGTTATTACGATATATAACTGGGATTTTGGCGATGGTAGTACAGGAACAGCAAACCCTACTATTCATACATATAGCAAATCGGGAACTTATACAGTCACGCTTATAACTACCGATGGCTCGGGGAAAAAAGATACTGCGGTTTATACTGTAAAAGTTCCGGAGCACTCTTATATTAAGGCATCAGGAGATACTGTGGTATGTAAGGGTGGCCCGGCACAACTACTTGCTATAGGTGGAATAAGCTATACATGGAGCCCTGCCACTTGGTTAAACGATCCAAATATTGCTAACCCGATAGCTTCACCAGATACCGCTATAACTTATACAGTAACGGGAATAGATGGCAATGACTGTCCAAGTAGTGATTCAGTGCGTATTAATATTATGGATTGTACAGCTTCGGTAGATGTACCGGAGGCTTTTTCTCCCAATGGCGATGGCAGTAATGATATATTATATGTACGTGGTATAAATATTCGTTCTGTACATTTTATAGTGTTTGACAGATGGGGCATTAAAGTTTTTGAAACTGATAATATAAACAGAGGATGGGATGGCACATACAATGGTAAAATACAACCAGTAGAAACCTATGCATATATATTAAAGGCAATTACAATTAATGGACTGGAGATAAATAAAAAAGGAAATGTGACACTATTAAGATAACACATTATTTGTCCTGCAATTGAAATGTGAATATCTCGCTTACCATTCTTCAGCTATCGAATAGTATTTTTACCAGATAATAAATGAAATAACAATTATTATGAGAGAATTATTCACCTGTATCCTTTTATTTATTTGTCTATCTGCATCCGCACAGTTTTCTGTTATTCGTCCATCCGCTACACCATCTGTGGGTTCCCTTATGCGCATAGGCTCAAAATCTGTGGCTTTTATCAAACCAAAGAAATATAAAGAGCATATCGGAGATACTGTGGTTACCATCCAGAGAACGCCTGAATGGGAAATAAGACAAAGCATGAATACTAACAATGGGCATATGATCACAATAGCTAATGACATTCGTACCATAGAGCATTCATTAGATATGTGTAAGGATGCGATGAATAAACATGTCGGCGTTCCCAATATTGAGCTCCGCAAACAGGATTGCATGTATGGATTTGAAGATATAAAAAAATGGGATCCTGACTTTGATGTGACCTTATATGAACAGGAGCTGGCACTATATCATAACTACGATAGTATATATGAATATCCAATATTGAAAAGAAGACAGGATGTATGGGATAGCATTGAGGCCGTAAGACAATCGGAAATACAAGCAGAAAAAGAAATAAAAAGAGAGCAGGACAGCGCAAGGAGGGCTGCAGAAGCTACTATGCGACATGCAAATGATTCAACACAGGCCGTAAATGACTCGATTGCAACTGTAAAGGACGAAATGGAGCGAAAGAAGCATCTTGCTTATTGTATTAAAAAATATGGCAGTAAAAGAGGTAAAGAAATTGCCGGTGGCATTGTATCGTTAGGAATGACAAAAGATATGTGTGAAGAAGCATGGGGATACCCTGCATGGACAAATGACAGAATTACCAAAGGAAAAGAGGTTGAAACCTGGCATTACAGCCACATAAGATATCTTGTTTTCCAAAATGGGCTGCTTGTAACAATTAACGAATAATTTTATTCATTAAAAGATCATACTTTAATGATCTAGCACGCCCTGCATTCCAACGATATATTTGTCTTATTAATTAATGTATTTTCGGGGTTTATATTTCACAATATCCCTAAACCTTAAAAAATTAATGTACAAAAAAGCCTATTACGCCAGCGTCCCTGTTTATGTTTTTTTGCTGATCCTCTCAATTTTATTTTACAAGGAACGCACAGTTTTTGTAGACCTGTCATTGCACTTATTCAATATTATCAAG
>DATNFP010000009.1:0-6714 GCA_035606335.1 Flavipsychrobacter sp.
TCTTCAAAAACCAAAGCAGTATCCGCTTTCGAACAATAAAGATTTCTTACAAACACACTGTCTCCTTTGGCATATCCGTCTTTACACAATATTGCAAATAAGGTTAACAAGATAATTTGTCTCATCCGGATTATTTTTTTAAGCTCATTTTTATCACCACATAAACTACCACGATCAGCAGCAATATTACTACAATGGCTACTAATGCCCATTTGTTGTCCTTTATTTGCCTTCGCGCCCGTTTCTTACTCGTCAGGTGTTTTCGTAATTGATGGTTTATTTTGTCAACAGCCATTTTAGCCTGCCCAGGTTCTATCTGCTTCAGCCCATCCATAGCGTCGCTTTCCATGCCTTCATCTGCCAGCCATTGTTCCACTTCATGCTGCTCTTCAAGCGATAGCTTGCCTTCAAGATAAGCCATCAGCTTATCCTCTGGCAACTTGCCCTGTCCTCCCCCGGGTGGAAATATGTCTTTCACTTCACTCATCGCCTTTGGCCAGTTTTTTCAATAATATTATTTTCAGGTTTCTCTTTCCGTTCTGTATATAGCTTTTCACCTGTGTAAAAGTAAGACCTGTTTGTTCCATTATTTGTTGATAGGTGAGTTTTTCCAGGTAAAATAATTGCACTGCCCTTCTTTGTTCTTCATTCAGTTCCTCTAATGCGCTCTGCATTTGTTCAAGTGTATAATTTTTCCATTCTGCTTCTTCCTTGTTCGTTTCCACTGCTGGCAATCTGGAAAGTATGCTTTCATCAGCTTTGTGTGGCTGTTCGCGCAACAGCTGCAGGCAATGGTTACGCATTAATATGTACAACCAGCCTTTAAAATTTTGAATGTGATCTTGTGGAAGGTGGACGATCGTTTTCAAAAACACATGCTGCACTGCGTCCTGTGCTTCATCCTTGTCCTTAAGATATTTTATTGCTACTCCTAACAAAAGCATTGTATAACGTTGCAGCAGGTAGCCAAGCCAGCTATTGTCTTTGCTTTTTCTGTAAGCGAGCAATAGCTCCTCATCGGTCATGCTGTTATGTTGGCTATATCTTTCCAATATTCGGGGTTACATTAAAGATCGTAAAAAACAGAAAATCCATAAAAGTAGCGCCTATTTTTTCAAGCATTGTACATGGTTTAATGATAATTTAAGGTTTTAGTTTTTAATATTTTAGTGTACGTTTGCAGCGTATTTCCACAATAACATTACTATTTTTGCAAATATGAATTTTCAACTCACAGAAGAACAGAAAGCAGTGCAAATGGCAGCACGCGATTTTGCCAGAAATGAATTGTTACCTGGTGTTATCGAACGTGATGAAAAACAGAAATTCCCTACTGAGCAGATCAAAAAACTTGGTGAGCTTGGATTTCTGGGAATGATGGTAGATCCTAAATATGGCGGTTCAGGAATGGATACTGTTTCCTATGTGCTTGCAATGGAAGAAATTTCTAAAATAGACGCTTCTACATCTGTATGTATGAGCGTTAACAACTCCTTGGTATGCTGGGGGTTGGAAACTTATGGCAATGAGGAGCAAAAACAAAAATATCTTACCGAACTTGCCTCAGGCCAAAAGTTAGGCGCTTTCTTATTAAGTGAGCCTGAAGCTGGTTCTGATGCGACTTCTCAGCGCACTATAGCAGAAGACAAAGGCGATCATTATCTGCTTAACGGTACAAAGAACTGGATCACCAACGGTGGTACTGCTTCCTATTATATTGTTATTGCACAAACGCATATTGAAAAAGGACACAAAGGAATTAATGTATTGATCGTTCATAAAGATTGGCCCGGGGTAACTGTTGGTGCTAAAGAAAATAAGCTGGGTATTCGCGGTAGCGATACACATAGCATCATGTTCCAGGACGTGAAAGTGCCAAAAGAAAACCGTATCGGTGAAGATGGTTTTGGTTTCAAATTCGCTATGAAGGTATTGGCAGGTGGCCGTATTGGCATCGCAGCTCAAGCATTAGGTATTGCAAGCGGGGCTTATGAGCTGGCATTAAAATACTCTAAGGAACGCAAGGCATTCGGTACTGAAATTTCCAATCACCAGACTATTTCGTTCAAACTGGCAGATATGGCAACAGCAGTAGAAGCCGCCCGCCTTCTCTGTATAAAGGCTGCATGGACAAAAGATCAACACCAGGATTATACAATACCGGCTTCAATGGCCAAGCTGTATGCTTCTGAAATAGCTCAATGGGTAACTAACGAAGCAGTGCAGATACATGGCGGTTACGGTTATGTAAAAGAATTCCACGTAGAACGCCTTCTTCGCGATGCCAAGATCACACAGATCTACGAAGGCACAAGCGAAGTACAAAAAATAGTGATCAGCAGAAGTGTATTGAAAGACTAAATAACAGACCTTATATATTTTAAAAAGCTAAGCACATTAAATGCTTAGCTTTTTATTTTTAATATGCTGTTTAGAAATAAAGTCCATATAGTTTAAATAAAATACCATAATCTATTATATTTAATAACTGTGGTTCTTTAATGTAATTTGTAACATAAACTCTCTAAATATAGAACGAAATGAAACAGCTTATATCCGCGTTTATTTTGTGTATACTTATTTCTTTTCATGCGCCCGCCCAAACTGTTTATCTCGCAGACACTGCATTTGTTACGGATATAGGCTATGGAGGAGCCCCTGCAAGTTGTAAAACAAACGGCATGGTGTACAATTCTGTAAGTATGAATAGAAGGCAGGGAATATGGGTAGCAGATGTATTTACAGTTCCTGCAGGCGCCACATGGGTATTTGACACCGTTATAGTTTATGGCTACCAATATGGAAGTGACATATTTTCTCCGTTTACCGGTTGCAACCTTCAAATTTACAGTGGTACTCCCGGGTCAGGAGGTACCGTAGTATGGGGCGATACCACTACTAATGTTTTAAATAATTCGGACTTTACTGGTATATATAAGGTAGATACTTTTTCATCAGATGGTGGGCTCATGTCTACGCAGAGACCTATAATGTATCTGAAACTATATTTATCTCCTGCACCCAGCCTAAGTGCCGGCACATATTGGCTGTCCTGGTCAGCAACCTGCGCTACCACATCTCCATCACCAGCGACACCCTATAAAGTGTTGCCTGGCAGAGTTAATCCGCCAGGTCAGATGTCCCGGATATTCGCTGATGGATCGTGGGAGTATATAGTTGACAGCGGGAATAATGTGGGTTTGAATATGATGATAATAGGAAGGGCTGGCCTGGCTGTTGCCCCTATCCAAAACTATAATTCAGAAAATACATTGGGTCAGAATGCACCTAATCCGTTTAGCAATACAACTGTAATATCATATAGTTTAGCTGAGAGTGGTAATGTAAAACTAGTTGTTTATAATATCCTTGGGCAAATTGTGGCTACTTTGGCAGATCGTAACATGAGTAAAGGTAAACATGAGGTTACCTTCAACGCAAGTGACTTGCCGGGTGGTGCTTACTATTATAAACTATCAACAGCGGGAGGAACAATTAGCAAGCAAATGATACTACTAAAGTAATAGGTATATAATTGTAGTTTTTTGTGCTTCAAAATGAGAAACTATAATTATAAAGCTAACCTTGCAAAAGGAAGCTTTTTAAAATTTGCGTTACTTCATTATATAATGTGAATATCATTTCCTGCAAAATTATTTATGATAGAATATTTCTGTTATGGAAAGGCTCTATTATTTAGATAATTCTCAAATATCAAAAAGTACTTCCACGGCCCAGTTTGCCTTTATTGGTTTGTCCTTAAGCATTGCCGGCTTCCACAATGGCATAGCTTTTACTAATCTGCAGGCCTCTGTATCCAATGATGGAAACAGTTTCTTCGAAACATGTACATTACTAATTTTCCCTTGTCTATCAACAACGAATGAGACTTCAATATTACCATGTATTCCCTCTTTCTTTGCGTCTTCCGGATATTTCATTTTACTGCGGAAGTATTGTTGCATATCACCTCTAAATTTGGGAAACTCATCAAAATATGTACCACTCATTCCTTCAGGTTCAGAAAAGTAGGACGTATCAGTTCTATTCCCTGAATGAGTAATTTTCATGTGCATCTTGCCCGAAGATTGCGGATAACCTGATAATGGAAATATCAGACTTAATGTTGCGAATAACAAAAGACATTTTTTCATAAAATGGGTATAACAATATAAAAAAATTAAGTACACTATGGCTATAGCTATATAAGAGAGTTGCATGTAGACCTCCCTCATTCGTGACGCCAGGATCACAGATAAACAAAAGCACAAGGCGAATATAGAAAATGTAATTGCAGAAACGTATTGAAAGATTAAAAAAGCATTGTTTATCCCCTTAAAGAAACTAAGTAGGAGTACCTCTTTTTTATTCTATTGAAAGAACCTAATTCAAAAAGAAAATATTATTTTGTAACCAAATTGGTATATTCAAAATTATTTTTTAAAGTCGGTCATTTAAAATTCCGATTCAATAAATGTACGGAGAATTTAAGATTCGGATAAGAAAGGCAGATAGAAAAGACGTTCTTTCTGCATTGAAGAAATTTTTTACCAATAATAATCTTAGTGATTCCTACAATAAAAGTCAATTTAAAAATGTTATTCCTGAGAGTGATTTCGATCTGGGTTTTTCAGATGAAAAAATATGTTTATTCATTCGCATTTCAAGTGAGGAATTAAAAATTAACATCGAAAACATTAAAAACCCCAGTGATATTAGTCAATTAAAAAATAGAATGAATGAATACCATCTAAATCTCATTGAGAATCTTAGAGATGATAAATTGTATCCAAAACTCGGCAGACAATCAAGTGCAATAATTACACTCGAAAATATTGAAATTATAGGTGCTTGGCCTAACAGATACAAAGATATTATTGAAGAGCTAAAAAAGAAACGAGAAAAAATTTTTATCGAAATTCCCATAGCTTTTGTAGTATCCTTTTTAGCACTTCGCTACAGCTTATTTAATGTACAAGAATATACAGATGACGTTAAAAAAACTATAATACTTCTGGCAGAAGCTAGTCTTGGAACTTTAGTTATTTTATTATTCAATTTATTTTTTTATAGGATAGAAAAGAAGTTTAAATTTACATTGTAGCAAATGTATTTATATGCCATTATCCAGCTATATTGACCGATTGGAAAATGCAATCGTAGATAAAAAAGAATTTACTTTTGAAAACAATAGTGAATTCAGTAATCAAGATATTGTATTAAGAAAAGATAATAAGAGAATTTTTATTGAGATAAAGGATGCAAAAAATTATGGAGAGTTACCTTTATCAACAGCAATACAATTAAAAAAAATTAAAGCGTCTAATCCCGACATAGACATTTTGCTTGTAAGTTTTTCCTACATCTCAGATGTTTTAAAAAATGCATTAAAGGAAATGAATGTTGAATATCTAATAGATCCTACCATTGAAGAGACCACACAGAAACTTCACGAAATTGCTGGATAACTGAAAAAAATCATACAAATAAGATAACTTCCCTAAAGCTCTTTTCAATAAAAGCATTAACTATCTACTCGTTTAATTGTTAACCTTTCAGTTGCCCAATGTTCAAGTGCGAGAATAAAGAATTCTTGTTTGACATTATTATTAGAAACCTTCCTATCTTTTTGATAAAGTTAAATTCTACGTAATTTAACTTTATCTCACTCCGATCTCTTAATTTACAATTATCACTAAATAAATTAATACCTTCTTTGTAAAAGTTTCAATAGGATGTTTGAAATGTGAATATCCTTTATCATCGATATTCCAGTAGTATGATATTTTTGCAAGGCGCAAGATCCGTTTCAACATAGTTATAGATCTTAATTAGAATTATTTGGCACCGTATTTAGGGAGGCACTGTGAAATCGCTAAGGGTTGTTGGGTAATAAATGGGGTATGATTGGGCAATTGTTTTTAAACAGTAAAAAACAGAAACCATTTCCAGGCAACGATTACATGGAATTTTATATGCCCCAATTCCTCGGATCAATTTTTCAGGAAAAAATGGGGAATAAATATTTCTTATCCTGTCAAACAGGTAATATTTAGTTAATAATAATGTATAATTTAAAATAAATTAGCATATTTGTACACTATCGAATTTCCAAATTCTAATCACCAAATTATCTTTATAACACACAACATAATCCCATGGATCAGAACAAAGTCCAAATGTTCATGGCAACTTCAGGTAGCAAGTTTCCACCTGCGTGCTTAATGACAATAAAAGAATTACTCGATAAGATGGACGAAAGCAGATACCCTATCGTCTTAGCCATGCCTTACAAGGATCCTTCCATAATGTTGATAATATCAATATTAATTGGGCACTTCGGGATCGATAGGATGATGATTGGTGAAGTAGGATTAGGAGTTGCCAAACTACTTACCTGTGGCGGACTTGGTATATGGACAATCGTTGATTGGTTTCTTATTATGGATAAGACGCGGGAATACAATTATCGTGAGTTCCTGAAAGTAGCCATGTAATGTTTCAGTCTTATACAATAAGATACCTGCTGGCAATTCTATGCATAACTGGTGGATATTCTATTTTGTTTATAAGCATTCATTGGCTGCCTGTTGCAGATGTTACCGGGTGTCCATTCAAAATGCTCACTACAATACCTTGCCCTGGTTGTGGCATGAGTCGCGCAACGTTATATCTATTCAAAGGTGATATTTCAGACTCCCTTTATTGCAATCT
>DATNFP010000010.1:0-40064 GCA_035606335.1 Flavipsychrobacter sp.
TCTGGCGGATAATATCAGACGTAAATTGACCCTGAGAAGGATTGCCTTCTTGCATAAGTTTTCTGCTGTATGTATTTTATTGATCGGTGTTGCTCTGTTTATAAGCACAACATTTAATATTCAATTTAAAAAGCATGAACATGAGCAATCCACATATCATCAATATCAATTACCAAAGATTGGAAAACCTGACAGAACCTTAGTATCTTTGCAGCCTCATGTCTGACGCGATCCGCCACGAATGTGGACTAGCTTACATCCGCCTCCTGAAACCATTAGCATATTATCACCGCAAATACGGAACTGCATTTTACGGCCTTAATAAACTGTACCTGCTTATGGAAAAACAGCATAACCGTGGACAGGATGGTGCAGGTATCGCTACGGTGAAGTTGAACGTTGAACCGGGACATCAATTCATGCATCGTTTACGCATTAGTGGTCAGCAGGCAATAGCACAGATCTTTCAGAATTTGCAGCAGGAAGTGGCCGAGCTATCAAAAATGTACCCGGATATTACCCAATATCCAGGCTTGCTGAAAGGTTATTTACGGTTTATGGGCGAAGTGTTATTAGGACATTTACGCTATGGTACACAAGGGCGCAATAATGTTGAATTTTGCCATCCATTTATAAAATCACACATCAATCCTACCCGCAACCTTACAATGGCGGGTAATTTCAACCTGGTAAATACAGACGAGCTATTTGCGATGTTGGATGCGCATCCAACAACCACAATACGGGAGAGTGATCTTGGGGCTATGATAGAAACCGTTTACTATTATCTATGTATGGCTGATGATACAGATCCCGCTGCTTTGAATGTGGAGGGTATTTTAAAACAGGCAACAGTTCATTTTGATGGGGGTTATGTATTTAGCGGGTTAATAGGCAACGGGGACAGTTTTGTAATGCGCGATCCACATGGTATTCGTCCCGCTTATTATTATAAGAGCGATGAGGTGGTAGTAGCGGCATCTGAAAGACCTGCTATTATGACCAGCTTTAATGTTACCCAGGATAAAATTTATGAGCTAATGCCTGGTCATGCATTAATAATAAAGGCTGACGGTTCATTTAATAATGTAGAGATTTTACCTGCCAAAGAACATAAGGCATGTAGTTTTGAACGTATATATTTTAGCCGTGGTAATGATGCGGACATTTATCGCGAGCGTATGCAGTTAGGCCGCAATCTGGCTGAGCCGATATTGCAGGCCGTAGATCATGATCTGAAGCATACCATAGTATCATTTATTCCTAATACTGCCGAGACTGCTTTTTATGGCTTGATAAAAGGTCTGGAAGATTATCTGACGCAAAAGAAACTGGAACGCATATTAGATCGCAGGTATAGCATTACAGAAGATGAATTGAGTGAATTGATAAGCCGTCGTGTAAGAATAGAAAAGATTGCTATAAAAGACGTGAAAATGCGTACGTTCATTACAGAAGATGCTTCGCGTAATGAAATGGTGCAGCACGTATATGATATTACTTATGGCACAGTTGAGAAAGGGGTGGATACATTAGTAGTGATAGATGATTCTATTGTGCGTGGCACCACTTTGAAAGAAAGCATTATTAAAATGCTTGACCGCCTTAATCCTAAGAAAATAATTATCGCATCTTCAGCTCCCCAGATACGCTATCCTGATTGCTATGGTATTGATATGAGCCGGTTGGGAGATTTCATAGCTTTTCAGGCCGCTGTATCATTATTAAAAGATAATGGCGAAGAGCATAAGCTAAATGAAATTTATGAATGCTGCAAACAAGCTGAACAAGGCGATAAATTGCATGAGCAAAATTTCATTAAGGCCATCTATGCGCCATTTACTACCGAGCAAATAAGCAAAAAAATAGCTGATATGCTTCACCACGAGCAGGTAAATGCCCAGGTAGAAGTAATTTATCAATCATTGGAAGGACTATACAATGCATGCCCTAAGAATAAAGGAGACTGGTATTTTACCGGCAATTATCCGACTGAAGGTGGTAATCGTGTTGCAAACAGGGCTTTTATGAATTATATGGAACAAAAGGGTGGAAGAGGGTATTAATTGATCAGGACTCTTTAGCATCAAACCATACAGCCTTTTTATCATTCCAGTCGCCATTGTAATTGATGGTTAATTCTTCCCCTTCTGCAATATATCTGACAGTTTTTATGAACATGGTTCGTTCATCATAATTCATAAAATATTCGCAGTTTGATTCGTAAGAATGGTTGTACAAAGGGATATTACCTAAGGCCATACAGCACATATTTTTTCCATTAGGCTGCCATTCAAATATATAATCATGCAGTAAAGTCTGGTCAAGCAACTTGCGGTCGTTGTAGTCCATTACAATTACCGGCGAAATTTCTATAATGGTATCCCCGGCTATTTCTTCATTTGTAAATATGCCTCTTCCCCTTTCTTTGCTTTTACCTATATATAATGAATGGTAGATCATTTGTAATCGCAGATTATGCTTAAAAATAAAAAAGCTCCTATTGATGTAGGAGCTTTTTACGCTTTTAAAGCAAAAAATTACAGTGTAGTTTTTGGAGCAGATTCCAGTCCGTTTTGAGCCAGAATACCAAATTTGCCTTCTACAGCAGGAACTATTTCTATTTTCACTTTTGTCAATCCGTCGTCTTTAAAATCGAGTTTTTCGGCAGCGATGCTGGCAAGGTCTATCAAGCGGTTGTTAGTAGCTGCCATGCGGTCATTGATGCGCACATATACAACCCTCCCGTTTCCAAGATTGGTGACCCTTACATAAGAGCCAAGTTTTAACCTGTTACAAGCTGCGGTATATTTACTATTATTAAATATTTCACCGGTAGCTGTTTTACGACCTTCAAATTTGTGGTGGTAATAGCTTGCAACACCTTTTTTGTCAGCAGTAATGTGTTTTACAATCTGCTGAGCTCTTAATCCTAGACCCGTAAAGAATAAAATTGTAGTTATTAGTATCAATCTCATACTCGTACAGTTTCGGCAAATATAGGGCTAAATAGGCAAAAAAGGGTTAGGTATTAATTTATTTATTAATGTCTCTTGTTAAACTTTTGTGAACCGCCCCTGGAACCTTGAGAGCGAACATCGCCTGAAAACCTTGCCTGTGGCTGTCTTGAGGAACTTCTATTGTCGTTACTCCTCTGTTCGGCCTCTTCTACCCTGATCTTCCTGTTTTTATATTTCTTTTGGGAAAGAGTCTGAACAATAAATTCCGCGGCATCAGACCTTACATTAAAGAAACTACTCAAGTCTCTTACTGTTATTCTCTCCAAAACATTAGGTTCGACATCTGTAGCTTCCGTAATAAACTGTATTAATTTTTCAGCACTGGCAATACCATCTTTTTGCCCGATGTTTATAAACAAGCGCACAGTACGGCCCCTCTCTCTACCTGATTGCCTTTCCTTCTCATATCCTGCATTCAAGTCCTCAGCTTCCTGATAAGCATCAATTGTATCTTTCAATTGTAACCAAACTAAACGACGTATCAGCTCATCTTTATCCATATCCTCAAAGCGTTCATGAATACTGCTTTGGTATACCTTGGCAAAATCTCCCTGTGGCTCAGCATTAGCTATTTGTTCCAAATAAAAGAACAAACGCTTACGCACTACTTCAGCTCCATCCGGAATATCACTGCGATGGAATTGTTGTTTTACAAGGCGCTCTATTTGACGAATATTGGAAATTTCTTTTGGGGTAATAATGGACATACAAATACCTGATTTACCAGCCCTTGCGGTACGTCCGCTGCGGTGGGTATATACTTCAGGATCGTCCGGCAGCTCATAGTTGATAACGTGCGTTATATCATTTACATCAATGCCACGTGCAGCAACATCAGTAGCAACTATAGCCTGCAGCGATTTGTTTTTGAACCGCTCCATTACCTTACTACGCATTTTCTGATCCATATCACCATGCAAAGGACTCACATGATAACCCTGCTTCATTAGCTTTTCGGCAATTTCCTGACAATCTTGCTTGGTACGTGTGAAGATAATTCCATAAATACCAGGTGTAAAGTCTAGTAAACGCTGCAAGGTCTCAAAACGAAGATGTCTTTGAGTTACATAATATTGATGGTCTATATTCTCATTAGTGACATTTGCTGCTCCTACTGAAAATTCCTCCCATTTATTCATAAAGCGTTTGGCGATACCACGCACTTCATTACTCATGGTAGCAGAAAACAGCCAGGTGTATTTACGCGAAACGGTGTTTTTCAGGATAAAATCTATATCATCCCTAAAGCCCATGTTAAGCATTTCATCAGCTTCGTCCAGTACTACATACTGTACATTTTCTAATGATAAAGCCTTGCGTTCCAGCAGATCAATCAGTCTGCCCGGGGTAGCAACAACAATTTGTGGGTGGGCTTTAAGCTCACGGATCTGGCCACCTATAGGTACTCCTCCATACACAGCGGTAGTGTGGAGACCACGTAAGTGTTTACCATATTTTTTAAATTCTTCTTGTATCTGCATACACAATTCACGTGTGGGGCTAAGTACAAGCGCTTGCACTTGTTTTAGTGCAATATCAGTGTGGTGCAGTAGCGGGAGTCCGAAGGCGGCGGTTTTACCGGTGCCTGTTTGCGCGAGGCCAATTATATCAGTGGGGTGAGATAACAGTTGCGGTATTACTTTTTGCTGAATTGGTGTAGGGGTTTCAAAGCCCAAATCCGATACGGCACGAGTTAATTCTTCTCTCAGGGAGAAGGATGAAAACGTAATCATTACAAAGAACTATATTAATGAGGCGCAAAGGTAACCTTTTATATTGATAATATTAGAAGTTAATTCATTTCGACCCTATTAACTAATTATCAACACACAAATTCTAAAAAATTATAAATGCATTAGAAAATTTTAAGTTGAAGTAAACGTTTATATTGTTTTGGTATTATTGTGATATTTTTAATGTAATTGTTGTTTGTGCAAAACAACTTATAATAACTATTGAGCCTAAATGATTGGCATAAGCGTTGTGATAATTACACATAATGAGGAACAGAATATTTCGAACTGTATAAAGTCAGTAGAAAATATAGCTGATGAAATTATCGTAGTAGATAGCTATTCTAATGATAATACCATACAAATTGCGAAAAACCTTGGCGCCAAAGTAATACTTCATCCTTTTAATGGATTTGGTGAGCAAAAATGTTTTGCTGCAAAACAAGCCACTAACGACTGGATCCTTTCTTTAGATGCCGATGAAGTGATATCGCCTGAGTTAGAAAAAAGCATTTTAGATACAAAAAAACAACAACCCTTGTTTGATGCTTATAATGTTAGCATATTTACTAATTATTGTGGTAAATGGATAAAACATTGTGGATGGTTCCCACAAAAGAAGATCAGGTTTTGGAATAGAAACAAAGGAGAAATAACCAAAAGCATAGTGCATGAAGGTTTGGTAATGCATGATAAAGGAAACAGAGTGGGTAGCTTAAAAGGAAACCTTTTGCACTATAGCTACAAAACAATATCAGATCATATTCATAAGATAGAATACTATACAGAGCTTGCTGCACAAAAGGAAGCAGCTGAAGGAAATAACATTAGCTTATTGAAATTGTGGATAGGCCCCAAATGGAAATTCTTTTATCATTACATATTACGGATGGGCTTCCTTGATGGTTATTATGGATATGTTATTAGTAAAAATGCTGCTTTTGGAGGCTTGATTAAATATGCCAAAATCAGGCAGTTAACAAGAGCACGGAAGCAAAAGAAACTGTTCTGAAGCCTGTTTTAAAAAATAACTAATTGCATGCGACTTCATTGGTTGTTACCTACTCGTAAAGGTATTTCTGTTTTAATGTACCATAGGGTATGGCCGGGCATGGGCGATGGATTAACAATAACTCCCGAAAAATTAAAAGAGCAGTGGACTTTTTTAAGAAATGAAGGCTACCATATTCTTTCTTTAAATGATTTTATACAAATAATACAGGGGACAGAAATGGCATTACCAAAATCGGTTCTGCTCACTTTTGATGATGGTTATCGTAACAACCTCACTTATGTTTATCCATTACTGAAAGAATTTAACTGGACTGCTACATTTTTAATTGTTGCGAATACATTGAATGGAGAAGCTACTGAAGAAGTGGATTCTGTAAAACAACAAATGACCCCAGAAGAATTACTTAGCATTGATACCTCAGTTGTACAGTTTGGATTGCATGGGTATCATCACGAAGATTTTGGCAAATTGCAGCTTGCCGAAATGAAGAGAGTAACTGAACAATCTATACAGGCATTTCAAAACAGAGGTTTGTCATTTTATAAAGTGTTTGCTTACCCGTACGGAGCAAGACCAAAGAATAAGGCTGTTTTTGGCGAGTTTAAAAATTGGATGAAAAGCATAGGTATGGAGGCTGCTTTCCGCATAGGAAATAAAGTAAATGAGCTTCCTATAAAAGATGTATTTGAAGTGGAGCGTATTGATATAAAAGGCACAGATAATATGGAGGATTTTAAGATTAAATTGAAAAAAGGAAAACTGAAACCATTTTGATCTTTAATTATAATAATTGTAATTCAATTTGCTTTGCCGCTGTGATGATGTATATTTAGACTAATGACGTTGTTAAAGAAGGCTGGCATAAAGATCAAAAGTTTTTTAAAAATCTTTGGACCTGGATTGATAACCGGTGCAAGCGATGATGACCCATCAGGTATAGCTACCTATTCACAGGCAGGTGCGCAATTTGGTCTCTCCACACTTTGGACGGCTTTAATTACTTTTCCTTTGATGGCCTCTATCCAGGAAATGTGCGCAAGAATAGGTCTTGCAACATCTCGCGGATTAACAGGAACATTAAAAAAATATTATCCCAAGTGGGTACTTTATGTGATGATATTGTTTAGCTTTCCGGCTATAGTGATGAACATTGGCGCTGATATTGCTGGAATGGGAGCAGTTGCTAATCTTATTGTCCCCAAAGTTAATGCCATATACTTTAGTGTCGCATTCACTATCATTCTTTTAGTCATCATCATATACTTTCCTTATCATAAGATAGCAGCCATCTTAAAATACCTTGCAATGGTATTGCTTGTGTACCTGGTAGTACCCTTCCTGGTAAAAACAAATTGGGGAAATGTGCTGAAGGCAACTTTCATGCCCCATATTCGGCTAAGTAAAGATTACTTAAACATATTGGTTGCTATTTTAGGTACTACTATTTCTCCCTATTTATTTTTCTGGCAGGCAACTATGGAGGTTGAAGAACTTGAAGAAAGACAGAAAAAGCAAAAGAAAATAATAATAGCCAGCAGCAGAATGTATAGAGAGATGAAAACGGATGTGAACACAGGTATGCTTTTTTCGAACCTAGTAATGTTTTTTATTATTTTAACTACAGGTGCAATACTTGCCTCGGCGGGAATACATAAGATAGAGACGGTAGAGCAGGCCGCCAGCGCATTAAGGCCGCTGGCAGGTGACGGAGCTTATTATCTTTTCGCAGTTGGGGTGATTGGCACAGGTTTCCTTGCAATACCGGTACTAAGTGGATCACTATCTTATATTTTCTCGGAGACATTTGATTGGCAAATGGGTTTTGATAAAAAGTTTCACCAGGCACCTTCTTTTTATATCATTATCGCTTTATCATTATTGGTAGGCTTATTAATGAATTACCTAGGTATTAATCCTATACAGGAATTGATCTACTCTGCCATATTATATGGTGTGACAGCCCCGGTAATTATTGCAGTGATACTGCATATCTGCAATAATAAAACGGTAATGGGAGAACATATAAATAAAACGCGTTCGAATATTCTGGGTACATTAACATTTTTGCTCATGGCAGTGGCTGCAATATTTTTATTATATTATCAATTCACTACCTGATCAAACTTAGATTTTTTCTTTTTCTGAAAATTGATGAAGCTGTAGATCGCTCCAATCTTTCAAAAGTCTTTTCTTCATTTCATCGTCTGTGAAATCAATTTTCACAGGCACTATTGAAGCATATCCCTGGCTTAGCGCTATTACATCGGTATCATCTCCTTTGTCGAGGTTAACAAATTTCCCCACCATCCAATAATAATCTTTTCCTCTTGGATCAACTCTATGGTCAAATTCTTCCTGCCATTTTGCATAAGCCTGGCGGCAAATTTTCATCCCCTTGAATTCCGACAATTTTGCTTTAGGTATATTCACGTTTAGTAGCGTGTGCTTTGGCATTTTCTCCTCAAGCATTCGTTTAGTTAAAGTATGAGCAACCATTTTAGAAACGGTAAAGTCAGCATCGAATACATATTCAAGAAGTGAAAACCCAACGGACGGTATGCCTTCTATTGCTGCCTCCATGGCTGCTGACATTGTGCCTGAATATATGATGTTGATGGAATGATTAGCGCCATGATTAATGCCGCTTACACATATATTTGGCTTGCGATGCAATATTTTATCCCGGGCCAACTTTACACAATCTACCGGGGTACCGCTGCATTGCCATGCTTCTATCTCATCAAATACATCTACTTTATTGAGTCTTAAAGGATCACCAATTGTAATAGCATGGCCCATGCCTGATTGTGGGCTGTCAGGAGCAACAACAACAACTTTGCCTAAATCTTTTACAGCCTCTACTAAGGAGCGAATGCCGGGTGCGGTAATGCCATCGTCGTTTGTAACAAGAATTATTGGTTTTTCAGTTTTCATGATGCAAAATTACCAATCGCTTTTTAGCAGTTTATTTCTTCCGGTAAAGTAATATATGACTATCCAGCATAACGATGTGATTGCCAATGTAATTTCAGAAGGATTATTTTTAGGTTGAATCATTTTTTTCAGCATTTCAAAAATAGGAAAGGGAAGCATTTCCGCACTGCACTGCAAGGGCAAAAAATAGCCTGGCTTAAAATCAATTTTAGAATTGATGTAATAAAATAGCATTACTTCGATTATGTAAGTGTACAATAAAAATATTAATATCGCCAGCCCGCTTCTCTTTAAAAAGAATGATAGTGTTAAAGCAAAGCCGAAATAATTAAGACAAAGGATAAAAACATAGATCAGTGTGCCTAAGTGTTCATAAAATGAACCAACAGATGAGCCATTTGCCAATCCAAAAACGAAACCTAACAAAAAGGTATATAAAGTCACTGCACAACTTAGTGCTATTACAAGCCACCATTTAGCATGATAAAAATCCAGTCTTTTCCATCCATCAATAACGTTTTGCCTGTTAGTGCGGTACTGATACTCATTTGTTGTGAGAATGATAATAATGATCGCAATTAAGCCGGAAAAAAACCTTGTCCAGAAGCCTACATTTCCCCATACTTCAGGAAATGTATAAGCCTGACTGAATATATTGATATTGGAAGATCCGAAAGTAACGACCCCTTTATTGATCTCGTAATTACAAAGGGTCAATAATATTGTAAATAGGCCAATAAGCACCCAAAAAGTGCGATAGTGCTTTATTTTAAGCCATTCTATAGATAAGAGTGCTTTCATGATTATGCTTCGTTAGTAAGTTCCATAAATTTTGTTTCGAGGCTTTTCTTTTTCAGCAGCAAGTGAGATAATGTAATTCCCTTCTGCATACAATATTTATTTACATCTTCAGGTTGAATCGAGGCATCAAAAGACAAAAGGAAGCTACCATTTAGCGCATTTAACTTCGTTATGCCATTCATTGTACTTAAAATGCCTTGCAGCTCCTGCATATTATTGGCCCTTACTTCTATCTGGTCTTCACTGCGGAGCACTTCATTTACAGCGCCATTTAATAATAGCTCACCTTTTTTTAATATCGCTACGTGTGTACAAACTTTTTCTACTTCATCAAGTAAGTGGCTGGCCATTATTATGGTCATTCCTTCCCTGTTCAATTGCCGGATCAGCTCTCTTATTTCTGCTATACCAGCCGGGTCGAGGCCGTTGGTGGGTTCATCAAATACCAATACCTTAGGGTTACCCAGCAGTGTCGCAGCTATTGCTAACCTTTGTTTCATACCAAGCGAATAAGTCTGAAACTTGCTATCCTTCCGCTGTATAAGTCCTACTTTTTCAAGAACTCTTATTTTATCATCATTGCCACGTTGCCTTACTGCTGCTGTGACTTCCAGATTGTCAATGGCTGAAAGATAATGGTAGAAATTCGGTGTTTCCAGCAATGATCCAATTTGTTTACGGGCAGCATCCGCAGGTATTCCATCAAGCCATTGATAGGTGCCGGAATCAGCCTTTAATACATCAAGAACGGTTCCAAGCAATGTGGTTTTCCCACTTCCATTTGGACCCAGTATGCCAAATACACAACCTTCAGGTACCTGAAATGATACATTGTTTAAGGCTTTTATCTGTCCGTATGATTTGGAAATTTGCTGTATTGATAATACGGCTTGCAATTTGCGTTGTTTTAATTGTTAAGATGAAATTTACTATTTATCAGTAAGTTAATTTGTGATTATTAAATTATCAATTTAGATAAACAAATCTCTTTGCAATTCTGAAGTAGTGTTCATTGCGTATACATCAAAATTAGTTACACCTGCTTTTCGGAGAACATCTTCATCTAAAAACAAATTTCCGGTGCAATCAGCAGAGGGTTGTTGCAAAAGGTAATGAGCTGCGTCAGCAAGGATCTCTGGTTTTCTGCTGCGTTGTATTAATATATCGCCGCCCAACAAATTCTGTACTGCTGCAGTGGCAATTGTAGTAACAGGCCACAAAGCATTGGCCGCAATTTTATCATGCTTAAACTCCTGCGCCCAGCCAAGGGTCATCAGGCTCATGTTATATTTGCTTATTGTGTAGGCTACAGAAGGTGCAAGCCATTTGGGTTGTATGTTTAGTGGGGGAGATAAGGTAAGTATATGAGGATTAGCTGATTTGCGTAAAAATGGAATACAATGTTTAGTAACAAGGAATGTACCTCTTACATTAATATCATACATCAGGTCGAAACGTTTTGTTTCTGTTTGCTCTGTTGTGGTCATTGATATGGCTGAGGCATTATTGATAAGAGCATCGATGCCGCCGAAGACTTGCATAGTCTGCTGAATAGCTGCAAATATCTGCTCTTCGTCCCGTATATCGCATTGTATTGCTAATGCCTTTCCTCCGGCTTCATTCACCTCCTGGGCTGCGCTATAAATAGTACCTCCCAGTCTTGGATCTTCTTTTATTGATTTGGCAGCTATTACTATATTAGCTCCTTCTTTTGCCAGACGCAATGCTATTGCTTTCCCGATACCCCTGCTTGCACCTGTTATGAAAATTGTTTTTCCCTGAAACTGCATCGTATAGTTGTTTAGAAAAAGTGATTCTTTTGTTTAGCCATCTATCATCGCAAAATGCATAGGGTCTTTCCTGCCTGTCCAGTTTTGTCCGCAAAATATCTGATTCATAGTCATTGCTTCAATAAATTCTTTACTCCATTTACCTGTAGACCCAAGCGGGTTATCCCCAGCATTTATATCTATTGCAGCTCCCCAGCTATGCACAGATAATACAGACATGCTGCCTTTAATGTTCCGAAGGTTAAAGCCGTCATCAAAAGTTTTAATTTCTACGTGGAGTCCATCTTGTTCCAGATAGGTGAAAGCTGCATTTAGCAATGGGCGGAAATGTTTATGTACACGTATTTGTTTTACAGGAAACCATGGGAAAAAATCCTGCACATCCCAATCTGTTATCCACTTATTTTCCCAGCCGTCCGCCATTGGGTCGCCATAACGGGTATATAATATAAATTGCGCCTCTCCGGAAAATTCAGGGGGCAAGACAATGTCATGATTGCCCGAAGTTGTCATGAGGATAGTATTTGTTGATACAAGTTATATAAGTTTTCTTATGTAAAAATGCATTTAACAATCTTTTAAAAAGGTAGCTATTTAGCGGCATACGCTAACATAACAATGGCCGCATTTGCGGCCATTGTTATTATTTCTTCTTAAACATCATTATTAATTCTCCTGAATTGCTGCGACAGAGTCTTTTTCCTTTATAAATTCAGCATTGACATGGATCTTAACATCATCTCCGGCTACAAGGCCACCTGTTTCAGTAACGGCGTGCCACATCAGACCGTATTCTTTACGATTTACTTTTCCTTCTATAGTAAAGCCAACACGTGTATTACCCCATGGATCTTGTATTATACCACCAAATTCAACATTTAGCGTTATGGACTTTGTTATTTCGCGTATCGTAAGATTTCCATGCAGTTTGTATTCGTCGTCGCTTATTTTTTCAAGCTTTGTACCCTCAAACTCTAATTGAGGATGATTAGCTGCATCAAAAAAGTCCGGTGATTTCAAATGGTTGTCTCTCTGTTCGTTATTGGTGCTGACAGAATTAACGTCTGCGTTAAAGTGTATTTTAGCTGTCGTAAAATCATTACCGTTCGTTTCTACATTAACATTGAATTTTTTGAAAGTACCGGTCACAGTGCTAATTACCAGGTGTTTCACTTTAAATTGTACTTCTGAGTGTGTAGGATCTAACTCCCATTTTGTTGTTGCCATTTTAATTGATTTTTTATTTTTTTATTAAATTGTATTAAGTGGATTTGAGAAAAATATCTTCATTATGGTAAATCGATCTTTCTTAACTTTTCAAGTAGTTCGTTAAGTAATTGAGCTTCCTTTTCATTTATACCCAATACTGATTCGCTTATTTTATCCATTATTTTATTAGCAGTTTCTAATTGTCCTATACCCTTATCTGTTAATGATATCAATGTTTCTCTTTTATCTTCCTTAGATGTTGTACGCTTTACCAGTTTTTTTGTAACAAGCCTGTCAATTATGCGTGGAACGTTAGAGTTTTTTTCTATTGTCCTGGAGGCGATATCTCTCACACACATTTCTTCAGGATGTTTTCCTTTTAGTATGCGGAGGACGTTAAATTGTTCTGCTGTAAGGCCTTGTTCCTTTAGAGCGTTGCTGAAATGAGTTTTTAACCAATAAGCGCTATACAGGATATTAAGCGTGGATTTGTGCTTTTCATCTCTGAAGCGATTCGTTTTTATTACTTCTTCCAGTTTCATAATACAAATATATGTACATACATGCATTTATAGAAATTAGGATAATCTATACGCATATAAGCGATTTAATTATCCTAAAAAATTATGCCTTGAATTTTCTTGAAGAGTTAAAAACGAGGACACTGATGTTTGTCATCATATCCTGCTACAAACATGCCGGTGTTTATTAATGATATTTCAAACCCACCATGCATTCCGGTGACGTTTTTTAATGTCGAGTTATTAACGTCGTAACTGATTCCAAAAGAGTTTCTTCTGTATTGTATTTTTAGTGCAGGTATCCAGGCATCCTGGAAACGATAGAAGGCGCCGAGGTACAAAGAAAATGGCTGACTATTATTGCCATTGACCGCACTCCATTTAAGCATTGCACCCCCAACAATTTCCTGGTAGGGACTTTGGAACATTGCATTGATATAAAACTGTAATGCGTATGTTTCATCAAAGTTATAATTCAGACCTGCATTGCCATCCCAGCGGATGGAAAGATTTGCATCCTTAGTTCCACTATAAAATGATGCTTTGGGAGAAGTGAAATGGTAGGCAGCTGCGCCGATAAAATAGTTTATCTGATTTTCTTCATCAAGGCTACTATTAAAAATTACTCCCGCGCCCAGATCAAAATAATTCATTTTAGGGTTAGGGATATTTTCAGAAGTTGATATAGGCAAAATAATGCCGCCCTGATACTGATTGTCGAATGTCATTTTAGATACATCGATGCTGCGCTGAATATAGCCTCCGGTAAATCCCACATCTAAATAAGATCCATACTTATCTTCCATCGACTTGTTGTAATTAATGGCAGGGTAGAGACCTAATGTTGAAAAATTAATTGTACCTGCTTTGTCAAAATAACCTAATAGACCAAAACTAAGATAATCGTTAGCTGTATTGACACGAACTTTACTCTCCAGGTTTATTAAAGTAGTCTGGAATGGAACTCCCACACTGCCCCACTGATTTCTATATATGGCCCCCGCTTTATAATCGCCATCAAATACACCGGTAAGAGCAGGGTTATTAAGGATGGTAGTTTCGTAAAACTGGGAAAAATGTATATCCTGTGCTACAGCTTTAACATTAGCAATTATCAGCAGCGCGAAAATAAGTTTTATATATAAAGTATTTTTCTTCATAGTTTCAGAATTAACGTATCAACGAAATATCACCCTTCCATGTTACAGGTTCACCGGTTTCGCAAATGGCATCCACTACATACACGTATACATCCGGATTAAGCTTGGCGCCTTTGAAGGTCCCATCCCAACCATTGGTAATATCGTTTATATTGATATCCTGCCTGCTGAAAACTAATTGTCCCCAGCGATCATAAATGCGGAATGATTTAATGATTTGCAGTCCTTTTCCTCTGGGATAAAAAATATCATCCACGCCATCGCCGTTTGGCGTAAAAGTATTTGGCATAAATACCTGTGATTGATTGCATACTACATATATAGTAATACCTGAAGAATCAACACAACCGAAATCGGAAGTTACGACTACGATATATTTAGTGGTCTTAGGGGGAGTTGCAACAGGATTTGAGCACGAATCGCAGCTTAAGGTCTCAGCTGGTTTCCATAGGAAAGTCATCATGTCTGTTCCGGTAGCTGAAATTTGAGCGCTGTTCCCGGCTATGATTGTTTGATTAGGTCCGAGGTTAATATTAGGTAATGGATGCACAGTAACTGTAATATAATTAGTGTCGGGAGTACAACTGCCCTGTTGTGCAATTATCATATATGTGGTAGTGCTGGATGGGCTGGCGACTGGTGTTGGGCTATGGCTGTCATTTAGGCCTGTTGGTGGTATCCAGTTATAGGTTGAACCAACACCTCCGGAATCTTTCAGTTGCAAAGAATTACCCTGGCAAATTTGTCCACTGTCGCTGGCTACACTGGTAGTTTTAGTTTTTATCAATACTTCCATTGTGTCTGTGCTATGGCATCCATTAATATCATAACCAATAACGGTATAGAAAGTCGGCACTTTAGGTGAAGCGTGAGGATTGGTGCAGCTATCGCAGCTTAGATCTGTATCGGGCGACCATATATATGATACACCGCCGCTTGGCATTAATGTAGCGGCATCGCCTTTACAAATAGTTGTATCCTTACCTGCCGATATAATTGGTGATTTATGAATAACAAAGTTTGTGTGGAAAGTATCCACGCATCCCGACGAGGTATTTAATATCAACGTAACAGGATAAGAACCTGCTGATGGATAATAATGATTTACTAAATTACTTGTAGAGGTAGTGCCATCATCAAAAATCCATTCCTGATACGTTACGGTAGAATAAGAACCATACGAAGTATCCAATAGTTCGAAAATTCCGCTATCGCAGGCAGGGTAAGGTAAATAGGTGAATCCTGCAAAAACGCCATCCACTTTTATTGTATCAAGTCCGACGCTTTCAGATTGGCAGCCAGAGTCGTTTGTCATTACCAATTTTGGAACATACGGGCCAGGTGTAGTATAAGTATGTACTGCACTATCGGCAGTAGTGTCTAGCGTTGTCCCATCACTAAAATCGTAAATAAACTTTGGTACTCCTGAAATGTTTGCTTTAAAATGTACAGTAAGAGGGGCACATCCTGTAAGTGGCTTATAGCTTAAAACGCCTGCATATCCTAATATTGTTGCCTTGCCGTATGCAGTATCGGTGCATCCATAACTATTGGTGACAATAAGAGTAATGCGATATATCCCTGAATCTACATATATATCCTCAGGGTTTGTATCTGTAGATGTGTTGCCGTCTCCAAAATCCCAAAATGAAGTAGTACCACTGGTTGAAGTATTGGTAAAGTCAATAGTTAAAGGTGAGCATATCTTGAAGGTATCGCTCATTGTAAAACTTGCAACCGGGTTGGCTACTACATTTATGTAAGCTACTTTAGTTATTGAATCTTTACAACCTATTGAATCGATTACAACAAGTGTTACCGTATATGCGCCTAAGGCATTATAAGCATGTGTGGGGGATGATACATTAGATGTAGTGCCGTCGCCGAAGTTCCAGAAAGATTTCAAAGGTAATCCGCTTGACGTATTTGTAAATGTAACTGGACGTCCTTCGCAAGCAGTAGTAGTATATGAAGTAAAGTTTGCTTTGGGCTGATGTACATTTATATAGCCTACTTTAGAAAGTGTATCCACGCATCCGATATTATCAATAGCTATTAGCTGCACATAATAGCTACCTCCGCTCTTATATGTATGACTTACAGAAGAACCGCCTGAGGACGTAGAGCTATCACCAAAATCCCATAGTAATGTGACTATATGCGCCGGGCTTATATCTGTAGATGAATCAATGAAAAAAACATTCATAGGCGCGCACCCTGTAGTGGGTGAAGCGCCAAATTTTACATCAGGCTGTGCTACCGTAATATAGTGTATACGTGTAGCCATATCCGGGCATCCTCCAATTGGTTTTACCCTGTCATCATTGATTGTTACCGATACGGTATGGTATCCGGGTTTACTGAATTTATAATCTATAGAGCTTGCCGTATCCTTAACTGTGGAAACGGTATCGAATGTCCATGTATATGCATTACTACTATAAGGGAGAGCTCCTGCTAATGATGCTGTAAAAAGAACTTTTGAGTTGGAGCATACTACAGTATCTGAGGCAACAAAAGAGGCTATGGGGTGGGTAATCTTTATAGTATACCCCATTGTATCCCGACAGCCGGTGGTATCATTATAAGTAAGTAGGCGTGCTGAATAGGTGCCCACCCCGGGGTATGAGTGGTTAGGATGTAAAATCGTAGAATCTATGGTGCCGTCACCAAATTGATACATATAGGATGTAAAACCTACAGTATCATCCATATGGAAATCTATTTGTTGGTATGGTGAACATGCGTAAACAAATTCAAATTCTGATTTTGGATTCAGTATATGAATGTAGTTGACCTTTGTCATGGTATCTTTACACCCATTATTGTCAGCTATCAAAGTGACTGTATAGAAGCCCGGAAGTGAGTAAACATAAGCCGGAGTATCATCCAGACCTACGCTGCCATCGCCAAAAAACCAGGTATAGTCCAGTGCCGAATCTGAAAGATTTTTAAAATATATCTTTTGGTCTACGCACTGCGTAGTCGGAGTTGCTGAGAAATCAGCCTTTGGCTTAGGTCCTGTCAGTACAGTAAAAGTGTCTGATGCCGTACAGCCATTAACGGTAGTGATAGTTAAGGTTACCTTATAGGTACCATAAGCTGTATATGTATGTGTAGGTGTTTTTGATGTAGATGTAGTTCCATCGCCAAAATTCCAGGATGCAGTCGAGATCGAATCGGGGTACAGAGTTGGTGCCACAGTAAAAGGGGTATCATAATATGGAGTGTATGTGAAATTAAGAGTATAAGGCACACAGCTACCTATTTCATGATCGTGTCCATTACCATAAATATCCAATTTGAGAGGGTATATATTTACAAAATTTGTTTTAACAACTGAGTCTGCGCAGCCAAGAGATGAATATGCAATAAGCTTTACTGTAAAAGAACCATTTTTAAAATAAGTATGATTAGGACTTGTTAAACTGGATGTGCCACTGCTATCTCCAAAGTCCCATGTATACCTGGTGGCACCGGTAGTGGAGTTAGAGAAAGAAATAGTTGTTGGAGCCGGACAGGGATTGGTAGGAGATTCTGAGAAATTAATTACAGGTTGTGGGTTTATTACAATTGTTTTTGTAGTTGAATCTTTGCAAGGCCCATTCTGAGTTATCATTTTCACTGTATATGTACCGGCTGTTGTATACATATGTGTTACCGTACCGCCTGTTGCCGTTGAATCATCACCAAAGTTCCATGTAGTACCTGTAGTTGAAGGAGACGATGTATTAGTAAATACAACATAAGTCCCTGCGCAGGCAGATGCTGGAGATGTGAAGCTGGGGTATATTTTTGTAACAGAAATATAGTTAGACTGAACTAAAGTATCCTTACAACCCGCACCGTTCGTCACAATGAGTGTTACTGTGAAATTACCTAATGAATGGTAAGTATGCGATGGCCCCAAAGTGGTTGATGAGGCGCTTCCATCTCCAAAATTCCATGAATATGAAAGTGGAGTTGGAGTACCTGAGCTGGTATTAACAAATGTTGTGCTTGCCGGTGTATCGCAAAGAAAAGTATTTGTTGCTGCGAAATTTGCAGTAGGAGGACCGTAAACATCAACGTATGCTCTTTTTGATAGAGAAGATGTACATCCTGCACTATTGGTTACAGAGAGTGTAACATTCTCTGTTCCTGTTTTTCCATAGGTATAAGTTGGATTCTCACTGGTGGATGAGTTCCCATCACCAAAGTTCCATTTGAACGTTCCACTACCGGGTGAGCCAAGTGTTGAGCCGTCTGTAAAAGTAATTGAGGCTCCAAGACAGACGGCTGTATCACTTGCAGAGAAACTGACTGTGGGTGGATTATAAATAGTAATAGTAACTGTATAAGTAGCTGTAGAACTGCCGCTGGATGCCGTTAAGGTAACAGTATAAGTTCCTGCAGTCGAATATGTGGTAGAAGGGTCTGTTAATGTTGATGAATCTCCGTTACCGAAATTCCAGTCATAAGAAGAAGCACCTGTAGAACTGTTTGTAAAATGTACTGTAAGACCGGCACATCCGGAAGTATGATCAGCTGTAAAGCTTGCATTGAGCGCATCCGCATTGTAACCACACAAGAGCAAGAATGCGGCAAAAAATAATGTTAACCTTGAATAATAGAGCATACGGTTGCTTCGATATATTTATTTTTTATAATTAGTTAAAGATCGTTTAAAATTAGCAATTTCTTAAAAAGATTTTAACTTTTTATCTATTCGGATATTGTTTTTTTATATTTGTTAATACATCTATAGCTTTTATCAGCTAATGCAATTAAAGATCATTAAATCTATATGAACGCATATTTTTCACATGCTATTTTATATCAGATTGAAAATTACTCTTCTTTAAAACAAACTTATATCAGTAAATGGGCAATGTTTTTTAGCTTTTCAGGCAATAATAATTGAGCTAATTGTATATCGGGAATATTACGAAGGTTTTTTATGATATTTTGGGCGTCTGTATCGTAACTGCTGCTTTGTACCATCCATAAATAATCCAACTGCTTAGCCTCCGGCAAAAGAGATTCTTTATCGCATTTCAATTTGTAAAGCAAGTGCTTGTACTCACTATGTGGAAGGCAATACTGATATATCGGGAAATAACTCTGATGTTCCGCTGTTGATTGAAGGCAAACGTCCAGTTCAGGTTCTCTTACAAGGTTTATATCAAAATATTCATTCAGTATCCAGCATAAACGATAGGCCGGCAGGGCACTGGCGATACCTATCAGGGCAGTGTCTGCAAAAAAATCCTCCTGCATAGCAGCTATATTTAAAGTCCATTTTGCAGACATATTTTCGGGAGGTTATTTACAAAACAAATTTCGGGCTTCTTTGTATATTTCCAAATAATTCAAAATATATGATACCCCTGATTATAATTCTTGCTATTTTATTTTTATTGTTATTAATATCAATCGTTACAGTGCAGCAAGGTAATGTTGCGGTGATAACGGTTTTCGGGAAATTTAAAAGAATAATGAGGCCGGGTCTTAATTTCCGCATACCGATTGTAGAAAATGTTTTCAAAAAAATTTCTTATCAAAATCGTTCTACTGAATTAAAATTTCAGGCTATAACCCAGGATCAGGCTAATGTATATTTCTCTGCAATGCTGCTTTATGCTGTATTGAATCAGGAAACAGGAACAATAGAAAATGTGGCTTTTAAATTTATGGATGAGCGCAATTTTATGCAAGCGCTGATTCGCTCTATAGAAGGTGCAGTGCGCGCATTTGTTGCGACCAAAAAGCAATCGGAGATACTGCAATTGCGTACCGAGATTATTTTACATGTGAAAGAACAGTTGGATATGCAATTGGAGGGATGGGGCTATCATCTGCTTGATCTGCAGATAAATGATATAACATTTGATGAGGTAATTGTCAAATCTATGGCCCAGGTCGTAGCGTCTAATAATTTGAAAGCTGCTGCGGAAAATGAAGGACAGGCATTGCTGATAACAAAGACAAAAGCTGCAGAAGCCGAAGGTAATGCAATAAAAATATCGGCCGAGGCAGAGAGACAGGCAGCGCAGATGCGGGGGCAGGGCGTGGCCCTTTTCCGGGAAGAAGTAGCAAGGGGTATAGCTATGGCAGCAAAAGAAGTGGAGAATGCCAATCTTGATGCATCATTTATACTTTTTTCAATGTGGACAGACGCAATAAAACATTTTGCAGAAACCGGAAAGGGTAATACAATATTTCTGGATGGTTCTTCAGAAAACTTTCAACGCACTCTACAGCAAATGATGTCGACAATGCAAGGTGTATATCCCAAAAATAAAGCTCAATAATTATATTTCTCAGGCTTTTTTCAAATTTCCTAATTTGCATCCGCAGAAGGCTGTATAAATTAAACAAAGCCTGTTTGCGCATTTTCAATTTTGCATATTATTTTTGGGCGCCAAATTTTTTTTCATGGTTGATGTTTTGCTTGGGTTACAATGGGGAGACGAAGGTAAAGGGAAGATCGTTGATTATCTCGCAACGAAGTATGATATTATAGCAAGGTTCCAGGGGGGGCCAAATGCGGGTCATACTTTGTATGTGGATGGCAAAAAGGTGGTTTTACGAACTATTCCTTCGGGCATTTTTCATGACCATTGTTTGAACCTGATAGGTAATGGCGTTGTGATAGACCCTGTTGCACTGCAGGGAGAAATAGAACAATTATTAAAATTACGGCCGGATGTGTTGCAGCGTTTATTTATTTCTAACCGGGCACATTTGATATTGCCGACGCATCGCGCATTAGATGAGGCGTCTGAAGCTTCGAAAGGCATTGAAAAGATAGGCTCAACTCTAAAAGGCATCGGGCCTGCTTATATGGATAAGACAGGTCGTAATGGCTTAAGGGTAGGCGATATTCTCTCAAAAGATTTTAAGAAAAAATATAATAAGCTTACAGCCAAGCATGAAGAAATGCTTCGTCAGTATGAGCACAAAGTAGATTGGAAACAATGGGAAAATGCATTTTTCGAATCAATAGAATATATGCGCTCCCTGCAGCTAATAAATGCTGAATACTGGCTGTCCATGCACCTGAAAGATGGCAAAAAGGTTTTAGCAGAAGGTGCGCAAGGCAGCATGCTGGATATTGAATTTGGCACCTATCCGTTCGTCACCTCCTCTAACACGATAGCGGGTGGAGTGTGCATCGGATTAGGGGTAGCACCATCTCATATTAATGATGTTTATGGTATTACCAAAGCTTATTGCACAAGAGTGGGCACAGGCCCCTTCCCTACAGAGCTGGATAATGAAACGGGAGAGGCATTGCGCAAGGCAGGAAATGAGTTTGGCGCAGTAACCAGCCGCCCACGCCGTTGCGGGTGGATAGACCTTGTCGCATTACGGTATACTGTTATGTTAAGTGGAGTTACGAAGTTAATTATCACTAAAGCTGATGTGTTAGATCAGTTCGATCCAATAAAGGCTGCAGTTGCATATCTCATAGAAGGGAAAGAAACCCGTGAATTACCATACGATCTGTGTAGTGTCGCTGTTGATCCCATTTATGAAACTTTTCCGGGGTGGGAAAAGCCTATAAGTAATTGTTATACCTATGATGAATTGCCCCAGGTATTTAAAGATTATTGCCATTTTGTGGAGAATTACTTAGAGGCTAAAATTGCGTTTATTTCAAATGGTACGGGTCGGGATCAGCTATTAATGATTCCTTAGAAAAATTTTTATATTAATTAATTAAAAAAAAATTTGGCAATCTCCGTAAACAATTAAAAATTTACGCCATCAAGTGTATGAGCGCTATGAAATCAAATTCAGATAAAAAAGACTCAAGCAAGAAGAGCGCAGGTGAAAGCGCAAAATCAGCAGCAAAGAAATCATCGTCAAAACCTGCAAAGAAAATTCAGGAAGATGATGACGATGATGAATTGGATGATGAAACTCCGAAAAAGAAGGTATCCAAGAAATCATCTGGCAAAGCTAAGGGCTCTGATGACGACGAAGATGACGACGACGATCGCCCGGCAAAGAAAACTGCTGCTAAGAAAGGAACCGCTAAAAGTGATGATGATGACGAAGATGATGATGAAGATTTAGATGATGATGACGATGATTATGGGCACGATGAAGATGACGATTATGACATGGACAAAGATTTTGAAGAATTTGACCTCCCAAAATCAAAAAGCAAAGCGGGAGGGGCAAAAAAGAAATCGTCAAAAGGTGATGAGGATGATTTTGAAATTGATGATGAGTTCAAAGATCTTGGTTTCTTCAGTGAGGGTAGTGATTTTGATGATGACGATGATGATTTCTAATTATAACCAAATTGCGTAATAAGGCTGTTTTCCAATTGGCTGACGGCCAATATAAAGACATAAAGAATAGAATGCTGAATTGGGTAAGCCAATTCAGCATTCTTCTTTTGTTGGATAATAATGATTATTCATCCACTTATAATAGCTACGAATACCTTGTTGCTGTGGGAGCCGAAGAAATAATTGGTAATGAAAATGAGGATCCATTAATTTCTTTACAAAAGCTATCTGATAAAAGAGATTGGCTATTTGGGCATATTTGTTATGATTTTAAAAATCTTCTTGAAACAAAGCTATCATCAAGACATGCGGGCAAAATTGGTTTTCCTCTAGTTTGTTTTTTTTGTCCGCAGATAGTCTGCTATATAGACAATTGCAAATCTTCTCTCATTATTGAATCATTGTATTTGTCCCCACGGGATATTTATAATGACATATTAAATACAGCAAATACTGTAAATGATAATTTGCCAAAAATTAATTTTCATCACAAGATAAAGCAACCGCAATATTTAGAAACTATTTCCAGGTTAAGGCAGCATATTAAAGATGGTGATTGTTACGAAATTAACTATTGTGGCGAAGGCTTTTGTGAAAATGTGTATATAGAGCCAATAATAGCATATGACAAGCTAAATTCGATATCTCCCGCACCCTTTGCCGCATATTATAGATTAGAAGATAAATACATGATGTGTGCCAGCCCCGAGCGATATTTAAAAAAAGCAAAAAATAATATATTGACACAACCCATAAAAGGGACTGCGCGAAGAGACGAAAATGAGATAAAAGATAAAGAAATGAGGGAAGCATTACATAAGGATATAAAGGAACGTGCGGAAAACGTGATGATAGTTGATCTGATGCGTAATGACCTTGCAAGATTTTGTGAGGTGGGCAGTGTGCATGTTGATGAGCTTTTTGGGATATACAGTTTCCCTCAAGTGCACCAGATGATTTCTACAGTAAGCGGCGCATTGAAAAGGAATATTCCTTTTACGGACACATTTCGTTATTCATTTCCAATGGGCAGTATGACAGGAGCGCCGAAGGTAAAAGTAATGCAGCTGATAGATAAATACGAACAGTCGGCAAGAGAGCTGTTTTCCGGCACAGTTGGTTACATTACTCCCCAGGGAGACTTTGATTTTAATGTGATTATTCGTAGCCTTTTTTATAATAGCACAACCAGTTACCTATCTTATCAAACGGGTGGGGCTATTACTTATGATAGTGACCCTGAAAAAGAATGGGAGGAAATGAGATTAAAGGCATGGGCGTTAGAGCGTATATTCAGTTGATGCCATTATTCTATTCTGAAAGCCATATGATTAAACGACATTTCTAAATTATTATTTGGGAATGCGCTTTTTAATTCTGCTTTTGCTTCACCTAATATGTCCGCGATGCTAACATCTGTGGTGCCTTCATTTTTAAAACGTTTATTGATTGTATCTGAAAGGCTATTAAGCAGTTTCTCATTTTCTGAGGCTACCTGTAGCACATAAGATATATTGTTCAACTCTATCGTATTGTCATACTCATAAATTTTATCGAACCAGCCTTTATGAATATCACCAGGCATTTTTATACTTGGCGACTTATGTAGGAGCTCCATAGCATTATCAATATCTGTAGCAATCCTTCTGATTTTTGTTACCGAGTTATGATTATCCTGATACATATGTATTGCAGACATAAAATCTTGCTCTGCACTTTTCGACGGGAAATTTCGAAGGTCTATATACACATTTTCATTCTTCACTGTCAATGAGTTGATCTTTAGAAAAATATTTTCAATTTTATTAGTTACACATACCGGTTGTGGCGAGCCATCATCCACATAATAGTTAATGTCATCTGGTACATGAAAGTAATTAATTACGAATAGTTTATCGGAATTGCTGTTCTGTGTTTCCTGCAAGCCTTTTTTCAGATGCAACAATAGGATCAAAGCATCCATATCATTAGCTAATAGATCTCTATTTGCTATGCCGTTGCTAACCAGAAAATCGTTCCGGGCTTTTAAAAAATCCCTCAAAGCAAGATTGTCATGGTCCTTGCTTATAATTCCAAATTGAATTAATAATGCTTCATTATCGCAGATGAAATTTTGAAACTTTTGAGAAAACCATATTGCGTCCTGTCTACTTACACCTAACCCTGTAAAGTCCGTATTTAGAGCATAAACAGGTAAAAGCTTACTGTTATCCGATGGCTGTGTAAAAACCAAAGCCTGATCAACATCTAATGTCACTTTCATGTCAGTGTTATTAATTATCCTGATGCTGGCATATCCTTTGGCACTTTCTACTGAAATGAATTGTCTATTTATAGCATCCTGCAATGTATATTCACCATCGCCTATCTTCACTTTTATATCTCCTCCTGCGGGAATTTTATTATAAGACAAGTCAGGGTCAGGACTATCTTTTGAAAAATCCATACAATAAGACAAAGGGGAGATAGAAGAGTTAGGCTTTATTGAATAACTGCCATTTAAAATTCCTAATGGTTGAAACTTTTGTGGGAAAGCATAAAGGGTAAATAATAAAAATGTAATTGTGCAAATAAATCGAAGCTTCATTATTAAATACACATTTTTTGGCTGATGATTAATGATGATCTTCTCCACGATAATATCTTATTTGCGTTTTTAAGATATGGTTTATTTAAGGAATAAAAAAGCTTTGAGTGTAGCGGTGAGGATATTTGGAGTGTTTTATTGTTATAAAGTAAAGAAACACAATGGTATTAGGTGCTAAGGGTTACAAGCTATATTTTCATTAACTTTCACATGATTTTTAAAAGGTTTTTTATGAAATCATTTTTACCGGTTCTTTTCTGTTCTTTGTTTTTAAACGTTTTTCAGGCAATTGCGCAGACCAGTATAATCGTTACAGATTCGGTTGCACAACAAGTAATGCTGGGAAATTATGATCCATCTGCATATTTCGCTATTCACATTCTAAATAATCCGGACACTATCAGTAAAGGAATTAGCGCAAATGTTTCACCGGATTCACTTCATACATTTGTGGACTCATTGATAGGCTTTCAAAATCGTAATACGGGTTCTGATACTATATCTGCAACCAAGGGTATTGGTGCTGCACGCAGATGGGCTTATTCAAAATTTCAGCAATTCAGTGCTGAAAATGAAAACAGGTTAATACCGTCATATTTACAATTCGACATGGCAATTTGTGGTATCAACAGGCATAAAGATGTTTTTGCTGTACTGCCGGGCATGGATACTACCGATAAATCAATAATTATCATTGAAGGTCATTTGGATAGTCGCAGCCAGGTTCTTTGCGACACTGCGAGTATTGCTCAGGGCGCCGACGATAATAGTAGCGGTTCCGCTCTTGTGCTGGAGTTAGCAAGGGTTATGAGCAGATATAGCTACAGTCATACTATAGTCTTTCTTTTAACAACTGGCGAAGAACAAGGGCTATATGGAGCAGCTGCTTTTGCTGTATATGCATTTAATAAAAAAATTCAGGTGAAAGCAGTAATGAATAATGATATCGTTGGCGGAGTATTTTGCGGACATACTTCATCTGCACCAAGCTGTCCCGGTTTTGGTAATATTGATAGCACTCATGTACGATTGTTCTCTTTCGGTGGGTTTAATTCCTCTCATAAAGGGTTAGCCCGCTATATCAAGCTGGAATACAATGAGCGGGTAAGACCTTATGCATTAGTACCAATGACGTTGAATGTAATGACGCCTGAAGACCGAACAGGACGGAGTGGGGACCAAATGCCATTTAAATCATATACATATACAGCAATGCGTTTTACGTCTGCAAACGAGGACGGTGATGCAGATGTTACTGATACTTCTTATAGTGATCGCCAGCATACTTCCGGAGATATTCTCGGAATTGACACGAAACATACGGGCACTATAGATAGTTTTTTTGTTGATTTTGATTACCTGTCCAGAAATACGGTTATTAATGGGAATGCAGCAGGCATGATGGCTATCAGTCCAAGTACTCCTGATTTTACTATTGCGTCAGGGGGTCCCAATACATTGATCATAAAAATTACGCAGGAAGAAAAATATCTTAATTATAAGGTAGGATTGAGGACAAAAACATACGATTGGGACTCGGTTTATTCATTCAAAGGAACTCTTGTTGACACCATCAATGTTCCTGCCGGTAATTATATAGCAAGTGTGGCATCTGTTGATGGCAGTGGAGTTGAAAGTTTATTCTCAAGAGAGCAGATGATAGACGTTACGAGCGTAAATAACGTGAGCAATCCGGGTAACGGGATAGAGCTTTTACAGAATAGCCCCAATCCGTCTGATGAGGCGACAATGATTTCCGTTGTGGTAAACAGGCCTATAAATTATAAAGACGCTTATATTTCCATTCGCGATATTACTGGGCGAGAAGTGAAACATTTAGGAATACAATTAAAACAAGGAGTGAACGAAGTATTATACGAACATGGTTATCATGCCAGTGGAACTTTTATTTATACTTTAGTAATTGATGGCGCTCCTGTACAATCAAAGAAAATGATTTTTATGAATTAATGCATAATTTGATGATATTTCCCGCAAAATCGAAATCAGGTTTGTAGAAGGTACCGAGTTTTCGGTAGTATGCAGTTTTTTATAATTATATTATTATTGCAGTTCACAACTAAAACTTTGCCATGTCATTAAATGCATATTTAACTTTAGTAGGTCAAACACAAGGCGCAATTCTTGGTTCTGTAACCCAAACAGGTTATGTAAATTCAATTCTTGTTCTGGAAGCAGATTACGAAGTGGGTTCCACTCGCGACTCTTCAAGTGGGTTGCCTACAGGCAAAATTGAACAAACAATGTTTACTATTACAAAAGAAGTAGACAGAAGCTCTCCTGAGTTGTATCGGGCTTTATTTAATAATGAGACAATGACAACTTTTCAGCTAAAATTTTTAGCGCTGCAAGCAAATGGAACGGCGATTAATTATTATACAATACAATTAACAGGTGCTCAGATTGTTAATATACAATTTCAAAAACCTAATAATTTAGATCCAACATTAGGAAGCTATCCTGAAATGGAAATAGTGTCTTTTACGTATCAGCAGATACAGATAATATATACAAGTGGAAATTTAACTACTGTAGGTAATTGGGGTACACCCATTATGTAATATAAATTACTTCGGACATCTCTTCTCAAAAATTAAATATGCCTACTCAGCAGGATTTAAGTACTATCGCTATTAACTGGATCAAAGCTTTTAACGAACACGATCTTGAACAATTATTGTCACTTTATAACGATAATGCCATTCACTATAGCCCCAAACTAAAAATAAGACAACCTGAAACTAATGGCGTTGTAGAAGGGAAAGATGTGCTCAGGAGTTGGTGGAAAGATGCTTTTGATAGATTGCCATCGCTACAATATGAGCTTACGTCGCTTACTGCTAATAGCGAACGGATATTTATGGAATATACACGTTTTGTGGAAGGAGAGCTGGCTATGAAGGTGGCTGAAGTTCTTGAAATTAAAGAAGGACTGATTATCGCTTCAAGGGTTTATCATGGGTAAAAAAGATAATTAATATTTATTAGCCGCGGGTTGACTTAGTAATCTGTAAGAATTAAATTTGAACAAATATTCCCTTATGAAATCCTTACGTTACAAACTGACGGTATGCCTTTTTATTTTTCACAGTTTTGTTCTTCAATCTGGTGCACAGGAAGTTAATTTTGCAAAAGACCATCTTATAGTAAAATTAAAGACCACATCCAGCTTATCCTATTCTGCAAGTTCAAATGCCATACAATTTGGCATTCCCTCTGTAGATGCCATAAACACAAAATATAATTGCACTACTGTAGATATAATTTATGATGGTAAGAAACATACACCTGCCAGCCCATCTATTTACTTGCTCAAGTTTAAAAATGCTATTGATGTAAATAATGCCATTAATGATTACAAACAAACAGGCCTTTTTCAATACATAGAGCCCGATTATATAGGAAAGGGAGAAGGTACTGTTGTTCCCAATGATGCACATTTTTATCATCAATGGGCTTTATATAATCCCGGCGGAATTATTTTCACTGCAGATACTTTTTATAAACTTCCATCAAAAGCGGGTGCCGATATAAAAATGGAACAGGCTTGGTCCATTGAAGAAGGAGATTCATCAGTAAAAGTGGCAATATTGGATGGTGGATGCAATTTTAATGATTTTGATTTAAGTGGTCGACTCATAAAGGGATGGAACTATGCCTACAATAATAACGATCCAACTGATGACTATGGACACGGTACTGTTATAGCAAGTATTATAGGTGCGAATGGTAACAACAACATAGGTCTGGCGGGGGTAGACTGGCATTGCAAAATGTTGATCGTGAAAGTTCAGGACAGTACCAATAATGGCTTTTATTCTAATTGGGAGAAAGGAATATATGCAGCTGTAGATAGCGGTGCAAAAGTTATTAATTTATCCGCTGGTGGCACTTCTTCATCTACTTCGTTGCAGGATGCTATAGATAATGCATGGTCGAATAATGTAACAGTAGTAACCGGGATGGGTAATTTGGATTCTAATTTAGTGGAATATCCCGCTGCGGACAATCATGTAATAGCAGTGGGAGCAACGGACTATATAGATCAGCGCGCTGCTCAATATTCTTTCTCTAGTGGCAAATCTGGTAGTAACTATGGTAATTGGATATCCGTTGTAGCACCGGGCAATGATATTGATGGATATTACTATCGTTCCAACGTTGATACAATTTTTAATTTGTGGGAAGGTACTTCTATGTCTACTGCCTTTGTTTCAGCGCTCACTAGCTTGTTAGTGGCACAAGATCCAACCCGTACGCCAGATCAGATCAAAAACATAATACAAAAAACAGCTGATGACACGCTTGAGAATCCATCAACAGGATGGAATCAATACTATGGCTGGGGTAGAATAAATGCTTATAGGGCACTTACAAATGATACACTTCTATCGGTAAGCAATGTGGTTCAAAAAAATGATTTTGCAATCTATCCTAATCCTACTACAGGCATAATCAAAATAATTCATTCACAACTATTATTTCCTACAACTTACAAGATAATGGACGAAATAGGAAACATAGTACAAAGCGGAGTATTGCCAACCAGCAACGAAATTAATATCTCGGGCACAGCAGCAGGAGTTTATTTTATCTCCCTGAATAATAAAAATTATTTTGCAGTCAAGAAAATATTGAAGATACAATGACGCTAATTTAATTGACTTAAATATTAGATATAGATAACATTATTTTTGAACTATGTGTATGTCATCTATCCAGCAATCTTGTAAATTATTACCAAAAATTATTTGTAGAGGACTACTTGACTCCGTCACAATCTGAAAAGAATTCAATTGCCAATCAATATCAACATAACTGCCATCTTTTCCTACGCCAGCAACTCCTTCCCCAAGCCATTTTCCATCCTGTATTATTATTACATAATTTATTGGGCCATTGTCTTTGGCTGTATATCCTCTATATTTCCCCCACCATCTTATTTTATAAACTGTAGATGGTTTAATTCCATTTATATATCCTTGTATTTCCATCCCGGGTAAATCTACTGCTCCTGGGGTAGTGTATGGAGAGGAAAGATATAATGATGTGCTATGATTATAAGATTCAGTAGTGTCAAATTTAATAACTTGGCTACTATTGTCCTTTCTGGTATCCCAATCGCTTACAAAACAACTAATATCTTCAAAATCTGCACATACAACCATTTCTACAAGCGAGGAGGTATCGCCTGGATCCATTGAGCTTAATGTTGTCATTACCGTTCTTTGGGCGTTTCTAAGCTTGCCGAAACTTTGTACATTACTTTGAACATCTGGTGTCTTATAGGTATTAGTCGGATTAAGCATTTGGTATTCTAAATTATTAGAAACTGTTCTTATGCTAGCTTGTAAGTTTATAATGCTATCTTTCAGTATTTGTGCTGTACTTTGCGATTGGGTTGTGTTTTGATTATCTTTTTTACAAGCCTGCAAGGCAAGAATGGAAAAAGCAAAGAAAGGGATTAATAGGTATTTCATAAATAATTTTAAGATTTTAAAGATATAAATTCTTTAATGATATAGCTTAATTAAACGCAGAATAATTAATATTATTTCGTTATTACATACTTAATTAACCTTCTGTGGAAAACTCCACAACTGATACCGCTCAATTTTCTGTTACTTTGTAGACTCACTACAGATAGATTTTGTGCAGGTATTATGAAATTTTCTCACTTACATAATCATACTCAATTTTCCTTGCTCGACGGAGCTTCAGATATTTCTCGCCTGTATGCTAAAGCGATGAAAGATGAAATGCCTGCAATGGCCATAACAGATCATGGTAATATGTTTGGCGTTTTTGAATTTGTAGCTGAAGCATGGAAAAATAAAAGAGTAATTGGCAAAACTGAAGAGGGGAAAGATATAACAGAGCCAGTTGTGAAACCTATCGTTGGTTGTGAGTTTTATCTCGTAGAAAACCGTCATAAAAGGGCCTTTTCACGTGAAGAGAAAGATGTGCGGTATCATCAGTTGTTGTTAGCAAAAAATGAGATAGGATATAAAAATCTTGTTAAGCTATGCTCGCTGGGATATATGGAAGGAATGTATGGCAAATACCCTCGTATAGATAAAGAATTGATCCTGCAATATCATGAAGGGTTAATTGCTACTACATGTTGCCTCGGAGCCGAAGTGCCAAGAACTATATTAAAAAAGGGAGAAGACGAAGGGGAACGTGCCTTTAAATGGTGGCTTGATGTGTTTGGCGATGACTACTATGTAGAAATGCAGCGCCACGATATTCCAGAGCAGATAAAAGCGAATGAGGTATTAGTGCGTTTTGCGCATAAGTATAATGTGCCCATGATCGCATCCAACGATAGCCATTATGTAGATCGTGAGGATTACAATGCCCATGATATTTTATTATGTATTAATACTGGAGAGAAACAAAGCACACCTTCTTTTAAAGAGTTTGCAGATGATGATGTGCAGGTAAAAGACAGACGCTTTGCTTTTTATAATGATCAGTTCTATTTTAAGAACACTGATGAAATGTCAACGCTTTTTAGTGATATACCTGAAGCGATTGACAACACAAATCTTATTGTCGAAAAGATAAAGCCATTAAAACTGGAACGCGACATTCTCTTGCCGCACTTTAAAGTTCCTGTAGAATTTAATGACGATCAGGATGCCTTCCTGGAACACCTTACATGGACAGGTGCAAAGGAACGCTACAAGGATTTAACACCTGAAATCGAAGAGCGTATTCGGTTTGAGCTATTTACCGTCAAGACAATGGGATTTGCGGGATACTTCCTTATTGTATCAGACTTCATCAGGGCTGGTCGTGATCTTGGCGTATTTGTTGGTCCGGGTCGCGGTTCTGCTGCAGGTTCCGCTGTGGCATACTGTATTGGCATCACCAATATAGATCCGATTAAATACAATTTGCTTTTCGAGCGTTTCCTCAATCCGGAACGTAAAAGCATGCCTGATATAGATACTGATTTTGATGACGTGGGCAGGCAGAAGGTAATAGACTATGTAGTACAGAAATATGGGAAGAACCAGGTGGCACACATTGTCACATATGGTACTATGGCAGCCAAAATGAGCATTAAGGATGTAGCAAGGGCATTAGATCTGCCTCTGCCTGATTCAAATGCTTTGGCTAAGATGGTGCCTGAGCGTCCCGGAATTTCGTTGCAACGCATTTTACATGCACCCATAAAAGGTGAAAAAAGTTTAGAAGAAAAAGAAGGGTTAGGTGGTGATGAAATAGAAAATGTAAACAGGTTAAGAGAGATATACAATCAGGATACACTGCATGGGCAGGTATTGCATGCTGCCGAAAAGCTGGAAGGATCAGTACGTAATACTGGTATACATGCAGCAGGAATAATCATTGCCCCCAGAGATCTTACAGAGTTGATACCTGTTTGCAGCACTAAGGATGTGGAGTTGCTGATCACACAGTTCGAAGGGGGGATCATTGAAAATGCCGGTGTTATCAAAATGGACTTTTTGGGCCTGAAAACCCTTACCATTATTAAAGATGCACTGGATCTTATAAAGCGCAATTACGGAGTAGAAATAGATATAGACACCATTCCGCTTGATGATATAAAGACATACGAGCTATACCAGCATGGTGAAACAAATGGTACGTTCCAGTTTGAAAGTGCGGGGATGCAAAAATATCTGCGTGAGTTAAAGCCGGATAAGTTTGATGATCTTATCGCAATGAATGCATTGTACCGTCCTGGTCCAATGGAATATATTCCCAATTTCGTGCGTCGCAAGCAAGGTGAGGAACCTATTACTTACGATTTGCCTGAAATGGAAGAATACTTAAGCGAGACTTATGGTATTACAGTGTACCAGGAACAGGTAATGTTATTGTCGCAAAAACTTGCAGGGTTTAGTAAAGGTGATGCAGATGTTTTGCGAAAAGCAATGGGTAAAAAGCAAAAGTCAATACTGGACAAAATGAAAAGCCAGTTTGTGGAAGGAGCCAAAAAGAAAGGGCATCCTGAAACAAAACTGGAAAAGATATGGACCGATTGGGAAGCCTTTGCACAATATGCATTTAATAAATCGCACTCTACATGCTATGCTTTCGTAGCTTATCAGACTGCATTTCTTAAAGCTCATTATCCTGCAGAGTATATGGCTGCAGTGCTTAATAACCAGGGAAATATTGATAAGATCAAGTTTTACATGGAGGAGTGCCAACGGATGGGATTGGCTGTACTCGGCCCTGATGTTAATGAAAGTTTAAAAGGATTTTCTGTAAATAAAGAAAGCGTAGTCCGTTTTGGGATGAATGCTATAAAAGGGGTAGGTGAGTCTGCAGTGGAAGATATAATCAGTGAGCGTGAGTCTGGTGGGCCTTATACATCTGTATTTGATTTCATAAAGCGTATCAATCAAAGGACAGTAAATAAAAAATCATTAGAAAGCCTTGTGCTTGCGGGAGCTATGGACAATTTTAAAGACCTGCACCGCGCACAATATTTCCATTTGCCACCTACCGACCCTGTAAGTGGTTTAGAAAGGCTTATACGTTTCGGTAATCAATTTCAGGCTAGTGCTTCTGTGGCTACTAATAGTCTATTTGGTGCTGGTGCCATGCCGGAAGTGAAGCCCCCTGCTATCCCTGTTTGTGAACCATGGGCTTTGCCGGAGCTGCTCGACCGTGAAAAAGAGGTCGTTGGTATTTATTTGAGTGCTCATCCGCTCGATGGCTACAAGTTTGAAATGGAACATTATAACATTATTCCTATCAATGAAATAGAAAATAACAAAGGAAAAACAATACGTATAGCGGGCTTTGTAACAGATGCGGCCCACATGACTACTAAGAAAGGTAGTAAGTTCGGCAAAATGGTGTTGAATGATTATTCGGGCCACCAGGAGATAGTGCTTTGGGAGAATAATTACGTTCAGTATGGTAACTATTTGAACAATGGTCAAAAGCTTATGCTGCAAGGAGTATATCAGGAGCATAAATTCAGACCTGGAGTTATGGAATTTCAGATACAAAGCATTATGTTGCTCGACCAGGTTCGTAAGAGTTTAAGTAAAAAGATACACTTATTGCTACCTCTAAATAAAATTGATAGCGATCTGGCTGATTTTTTAATAGATAATGTTAAAAAACATCCTGGCAACACCGAGCTTTTTTTGCAGGTAGTAGATGAAGCAGATAGGATGATTACTAAATTGAAAACGCACAATTTAAGGTTGGAAATCAATGATGAACTGGTTGGCTTCCTCAGAGAGAATGATGAAATAAGATACTCTATGGATATCGCATCGTAAGGGATGCTTATATGACTATTTTGGTTGTCTATTATTTAAAATGGGATATTGAACTTAACTTTGACGCTTAATTTTTCAAAAAACAAAAACAAATTAAATAAAAATGGCGACTGTATTCACTGATGCGAATTTTGATGCTGAAGTACTGAAGGCAGAAAAACTAACTGTAGTTGATTTTTGGGCACCGTGGTGTGGACCGTGTTTGGCCATCGGCCCTACTATCGAAGCGCTATCAAAAGATTATGATGGCAAAATAAATGTAGGTAAGGTAAACGTAGATGAAAACCCAAATGTTTCCATCAACTACGGCATCACTAGCATTCCTTGTGTTTTATTCATCAAAGGTGGGAAAGTGGTAGATAAGCAAGTTGGTGCTGCTCCAAGAAATGTATTTGAAAAGAAGATACAGCAACACATGTAATTTTAAATTTGTAATTAACCATAAACATAATGGCAACTGTTTTTACTGATGCAAATTTTGATACTGAGGTATTGAGTGCTGACAAGCTGACTGTAGTTGATTTTTGGGCACCATGGTGTGGGCCATGTCTAGCTTTAGGAGTTACGATAGATGCATTGAGCAAGGAATACGAAGGCAAAGTAAATGTAGGTAAGGTAAACCTTGATGAGAACCCGGATGTGTCTGTAAAATATGGAGTTACCAGTGTACCGTGCGTTTTATTTATAAAAGATGGCCAGCTTATTGATAAATATGTAGGTAATGCACCTAAAAGGGTATTTGAAAAGAAGATACAGCAATATTTACAGTAGTTATCAATTCTTAGATATTAGATAAAAAATTCCCATTTAGTTATTGCTAAATGGGAATTTTTTATATTATCACTATACACTTATTATCTTGATAGCTTTTGATCAATTTGTTGGCTTCAATAGATCATTTTTTACTTCTGTCGATTCAATTGTTGGCTTGCTTTGTTCGATGAGAGCTTCAATCGCCTGGGCTTCCTGGCTTATAGTTAAGTATAAGATATAAAATGTGTATTTTTCAATATTATTGTTCTTTGTGTCGCTTTGATTCAGTGAATTTAACCCGGTTTCAATTATTTCAATGTTTTTATTGTTTGCAAGCCATTCATTGATGCTTTTTTGCAATACAGAAATATCTGTATCAGAAAAGAAATGCACTTTTTTCATCAGAGACTTTATCTATTATTCCTAAAATATTATTCCTTCACATTTATATAATGTGTTAAAAATTATAATTATTAATAATGAATTATGCTTTTGTATATATGTGATTTTCGACGCAATTATATGAATGGTTTTCCCATGCGTTTCTTCTCAAGTGAAAACTTATTAAATAGCAATAAACTATATCAGGATGTTTTTTTACCGAAATAAAATTGCTGCCTGTATAATTCGGTTACATGTTCGTAGTAATCTTCTACCGTTGAGAAGTTATTGTTATTTGCGTTATTATGTTCTTGCCCCCTTATTATAAGACTTGCACTAGGAGTTGTTCCTGGTTTTATAAAATATTTCCCGTTTGCCAGTTCGTAGCCATCTACAAATATTTTTATTCTGTCTCCTTTTGCCACTTTGCCATTAATTGTAATAAAATCATTGTAGAAGACAAATTTTCCATCTTCTTTTATTGGTGATAGTTTTAATTCCCCTAGTTTATTTTTTACCATATTTGCATACTTTAATAAAATATGTAACTTATTACAGCCCAATTTACGCAGTTAATTTTTATTTCAATAAATTATTAACTTTAGTCAGAAAATGGATAAAAGGATGTTTGTTGTACAATAAGATAGTATGAGGGTTAAAAATAGTGCCAATATAATGTTGCTGACGATAGGTATAATTGTATTTTTTTCAGAGTGTAAAAAAAGTAGCGGAACGCCTTCAGGTATTCTTCTTAGTCATAAATGGTACCCTAATACTATAATACAAAATGGCCAGTCGGTATCTATGCCCTCTTGCGAATCATCCAATTTTTTAATGTTTAGAAACAATGATTCGGGGTGGGTAGATGAGAGTTCTTGTACCTCTGGTTCGTTTACACAACCATTCCAATATTCCCTTTCTAAAGACAATAAGACTATTTATTTATCTAACTTCTATAACATTGGGAATAATGTCTGGAATGTAGTTTCATTAAATGATAGTAAGCTTGAAATTGCTTTAAGTATACCAATTACTGGGGGACCTGAAGCAAACACAGCTTATACTGTAGATTGGACATTTGCCGCTAAATAATTTTAGCATCTTCTAATAATTTATCTTTAAGCATCATTATTGCAAATCCATATTTATGAAAAGATTTATTCTTTTATCTTCGGTTCTATCTATTCTTTTATTATCAATTGCACAAAGCTGCACAAGCAAACCTGAGGAGGGTATCCAGTTTTTTGAAGGTAGCTGGCAGGAAGCTTTGCAAAAGGCAAAAGCAGAAAACAAACCCATATTTTTAGATATATATGCCAGTTGGTGCGGCCCTTGTAAATTGCTTAAGAAACGTACTTTTACAGACAAAGACGTTGCTGCGTATTTTAACGCTCATTTTATTAATGTTTCATTGGACGGAGAAAAAGGCGATGGCGCACAGCTTGCAAACAAATACCAGATACAGGGGTATCCAACGCTGATGATAATAGATGCCAATGAAAATGTTTTGGTTTACACAATGGGATACTACAAAGCGAATGAACTATTGCAAATAGGACAATCAGCGTTTACAAAAGGGAAACGCAGATAATACAGGGAATGCCAATAACTTACCCTGTGAGGGTATAAAAGGGTTAGAGCAGCCTGTATATTGAATTATATCCTTTCTGCTGTAGCATATAACCTATCCATGATTCCATCATCGGAAAAGGTATATATATGCACCCTTTGTTCTCTGCTGAGATAGGCAAGAACAACCTCTCCATCCAGTTTTTTTATCTCATCACTATGTATCCCAAGAACTTTTATCCATTTTTCAGCATCACCTGAGAAATGTTTAAAACGCTCTGCATTTACCGGTAAACTGTCGTAATAACAAGAGACTACCATAGGACCAAGTTTTTAATTGTAAAAAATTATATTTTCATAAACTAAATATACCTTTTTAATGTGAAATTTTATAATTTTTAATTTATTTTTTTGAATAATAACTTGTAGTTATTCTTTTTTGTTTGCTTTTAATTCAATTGTTTTTACTTCTGCTTCTTCAATTTTCCAGAACCCCCAGATTTTGTTTTCAGACGATTTTTTGAGCTTTAGATCTACTTTTTCCGATAAATACCAGCAAAGTTCATAGCCAAACTCTCTGTTGGAAGTATCAATATCAGCCCTGGCAAGCTCATTCATATATTTAATGAATACTTTTTTTAAGATACTTTTTAAGGGTTTTTTATCTGCCTGGTGGATGGTAATAAGCTCGTTGCAACAGTTATCTAATATATTAGTGACAACGCTTTTTTGATCCTCGGGTGAAAATTCCATAGCAGGAAGTATTTTATAAAAGGTTTCATATTTATCAACCCTTTTAAAATCATTCAACTTTGATCGTATTTCACTAATAATCACAACAGCTATTTAGTATACTAATATAAACATTCATTAGAAAATTTTCTCATGATATCCCTTTTATCGGGGGATTTTTAGATGTTTTTATTTGCTTATTTATGTATCTGTTTTAAATATGTTTTAAGTATTGTTAAGGATTTTTTATAATATTTTTATAAGTCTTAAAAATAATTCTATGAAAAAGCTCTTACTTATTTTGATTATTGCTCTATTTGCTATTCCCACGATGGCCCAATGGGTTCAACTTTCCAAAGTATCGAATGATGCAGTCAGTGCAATCTTTTTTTTGGACGCTAATACCGGTTATGTAGCTGGGAGTAACTTTGGGCTATCCAGTGATATTTATAAAACAGCCGATGGTGGTACTACCTGGACCAAAGAGTACTCCACTGATTCAGGTATTTACGTAGAGCTAAAGGCCATATGGTTTACAAGCAGTATGAATGGCTTTGTAGCAGGAGACTCAAACAATACGCCGTTATTGAAATATACAACAGATGGTGGTACAACCTGGAAAACATATTCTACAAGTTTTTCAGCAACGGGCTCCTTCGGCGATATGAGATTTATTAATTCGACGACCGGTTTTTTAACTGGAAGTGATTTAGGTTATCATGGGTATGTAACTACTGATGGCGGAGCTACATGGAATCATATGGATACTTGTGGTTCTTTTGATTATTTTGTAACTATAAACTTTTTAGACGCAAATAATGGTTACACGGCTGGGGGCAGCTATACCCTTACCAAAACAACCGATGGCGGTGCCACCTGGAACCCAGTAGCCAGTGTACCAGCTGCTACTTTTTTTGGGGACCAAATAATATTCCCAAGCTCAAACAACGCTATTTTATTGGGGGAAGATCTATACACCGGTTACGGGGGATTGAGAAGTACAGACGGACTTGCCACCTGGACGCCCTTAAGCATTACCTTACCTGCTGATTATAATGTATTATCTGGTATTGCATATTCCGATCCGCAGAATGTTTATGTCATTGGGGATTCAACTGGTGCGGGAATTCCCTTTATTTTTCATTCAAGTGACTCGGGCACCACATGGGGCTATATGGCCCTTCCCGTTGCTGCTAAGGGGTATCTTCATTCCATATATTTTGTAGGCAATAGTGTTGGGTTTGTGGGTGGAGACAGCGGTTTGGTGCTGAAGCTAAACTTAGGTACCAATGTTCCACAGACGTTTATTGCCAAAAGAGACTTTGTGGTTTATCCAAACCCTGTCAGCGGATATATTAATTGGAAAACCAGCGTAAATAATAGCATAAGTAATGATGTTGATGTTTCTTTATATGACGTGGCAGGAAGATTGATAACTACTGTACCCTTTAGCCAGGGACGTATCAATTTAGACAACCTTGCAAGCGGTTCCTATATATTACGCTGCCAGGATATTGCGCAATTGGTGCAAAAAGAATGATGTTTTTATTGGTTTTTATTTTCACACAATCAGTATTTTCATGTGGAGCTGCCCTTTTTGCGGGGTGGCTTTTTTATGGATCATACATAGTTGACTATCTCATGAAGGTGGTGCTCCATATGAACTACATAATCTTCTATAATCCATTGTAATGTTACATCTGAAGATTCATTCGTCCTGCATTTTCGTTGCAACAGCCCGGGAGGGATACGTTTTATAATTTCCAGCAGATACCTGTTATATAATTCCCAGAAAGTAATTACCTGACCGCTTTGTATATCCTGATGGTGGCTAAAGGAATTCCAATTATCCTGATTGTAAATTATAAAAGGTGTGTCTTCGAACTGAACTCTAACAAATCTTTGGTGATTGTTGGCTGCACTATCTATCAGATGACCCAAAATTTCTTTTTTACTCCATTTATCAGGTGCAGGTTTGTGTGAAAAATCTTTATCCGAAATTATTTTAAGCATAGCTGGAATAGTGTTGCACAAATAAGTAAGGCGATCGATAGTTGGTTGCAATACCGGGTGCATATATGTTATTTTTTAGCAAATTAAATATAGCGCTTATTTTTTCAATTAGATGTGGTGATAAATATTAATCGCCCAATTGAACAGTAACAATATCAATACCATCCATTTGGTATAACCACTAAATGCGTGGCTCATAAATGTTGTAAACGTTTCTTTCCTTTTTATAAGATCTTTGATCATCCAGGCATATGCGATAGCG
>DATNFP010000011.1:0-25160 GCA_035606335.1 Flavipsychrobacter sp.
AAAGATCATTTGAAAAATTGTACCATGTCTGGTTAGAGAAATAGTTATTGACGGTCTCATTAAGTAGTGTGTTAAGCTGTACAGTATTTCCAAGAACTGAAGAGCTGCTATAATTTTTCTGAATAGAAAGGTGAGGCTCTATCAAAATAGAGTTTGCAGAATCTATATTGTAATTAATCCTGAGACTCAGGTTATGATTGTAATTATGATACGATGTGTTATTCGTTTCATTATATACCTGCCCTGAATCAGCATCCAATACATAGGTTCTTCTTAGCTCACTTTCTATATTGTTGTTGGTTTGCTCAAAAAGATAGCTACCTGTAACATCTATTTTCTTACCCCATTTATCTGAATAATTAATGCCCAGGCTATTTGTTGTAGCAATTCCAGCGCCACTACCCCCGGGTAACGCCACCGGGTTCTGGTCAGAAAAATTCTGATAATTGATGTTGTTCGTTTGGGCTGTTATCGTGATCCGCCGGTCTCCGCTAAACTGGTTGATATTGCCGCCTGCCAGGTATTTACCATCTGTACCATAACCTGCCGAAAACCTGCCGAATGCGCCATTCCGCTTGTCAGGATCGGTAATAATATTTATTGTTTTTGTGGTAGTCCCTTCACTAAAGCCTGTGAATTGTTCCTGCTCGCTCTTTTCGTTATAGACCTGAACTTTATCTATTATTGATGCCGGTAAGCCTTCCAGTGAAGCATAAGGATCGTTACCAAAAAACGGTCTGCCATCTATTAATACCTTATTTACATCCTCTCCTTGTGCTTTTACATTCCTGTCGTCTATTTCTATGCCGGGCATTTTTTGCAATAGGTCCGCTGCCGCTGCATCCGGATTTACTTTGTATGCTTCCGCATTAAATTCCAGTGTATCTCCTTTCTGTTTTACAGACGGAACGGGTTCCGTTATATTTACTTCTTTTAGTGTAGTGCTGCTATTAGATAAATAAATTCTGCCCAGGTTCACGTCAGTAATAGCTATATGCACTGTATCCTTGTAAGATCTATATCCAAGGTAGCTGATATTTAAGCTGTATTTGCCCTGGCCAAGACGGTCTGTACTAAAATGACCTTCGCTATCAGAGGCAATGTAAAAGCTTATTGAGTCAGTAAGATGGGTGATTGATATATTGGCATTTACCAAAGGCTTGTTGCTCTTTGCATCAAATACAGTTCCACGTATTTTATGATTTTGCCCTTGCGCTGGCAGATGGCAAAATATTCCTATCATTAAAATGCCCAGGAAATATTTTGTCAATCTATAATTCATGTGATAAAGGAAAAGGGATTTTAGTTTTCTCTATACGGTTTTGCAAGTTATGATATAACATTTATGATAGCCATATAAAACTATCATTTTTGATATATATTGTTTCTAATCAAAGAATAAATTTAATAAGACAAACAAAATATACATTACCCTCAGTTTATTTTAGAAAAAGTTTCACTTTTTGCATTTAAATGAAATTCTGGATAACCAAGACTGATATATTCTTAAATTAAAAAAGCCGGCGTTAAATAACGCCGGCTTTTTTAATATTCTTAAATTTTACTCCTACCTGATCAGTGTCACATTCCCGTTTAGCTCTACTTCGTGATCTCCTTTATCTCCACAAATGAATTTGATGTAATAAAAATACGTTCCTATATCCTGCACTACACCAGCAAAAGTGCCATCCCATCCATGATCGGGATATATGGTGGAAAATATTCTTTGCCCATAGCGATTATAAATTGAGAAATTTTCGAGTTTTATATCGCCTTTAAAGCGCAGCCTGAATACATCATTCTTACCATCACCGTTAGGTGTAAACGCGCTCGGTATATACGGTGTACAGCAATCATCATAACCAATCATTGCTATAATGCTATCCGTACAATTATTTTTATCATATACGTATACTGTATAGATGCCGTTAGGCTTTTGGGTTATTATATTATTAGTTTCGCTTTCTTTTGTGTTCCATATATATCTGTATGGAGGGGTGCCCCCTGTAACTGCAACCTGTGCTGCACCGTTTGTATCAAGCCCTATGCAACCATTTGGCGTTATAGTAGTGGCAAGCAAAAGGCTATCTGGCTGACCTACCGACACAACAGTATCTATAAAACACCTGTTTGCATCTGCAATTTTTACCTGGTATATACCTGATGTAACACTATCAAATATCCCGTTTACAACTGAAGGTCTTTTAATGCTGTCAAAAACTACATCTCCGTTTAGCTCTGGAACAAGGCTATCAATGGTAAACAAATATGGTGCGTCACCTCCCGAAGCTTTTATATCTATTGCTCCTGTTTTAAAGCCCGGGCAGGTAGCCGGCGTAATGGTAACGTTGGTCACGACAATTGGCGGATAAGCCACTACATTTATCGTTTGATTTGCCATGCAACCCAGGGCATTAGTAACAGTTACAGTATAGGTACCCACCGGTAAGCTATCTATAAGTACATCCGTAGCTGCTTTTATTGTATCGATCGGTTTATTGTCCTTGTTAAATATGTTTAAGAGATATGGACTTTTTGAAGTTATTTTGAAGAGGCCCCTTGTGTTGCAGCTGCCGAGGCCCGTTTGTGTGTATTGAATCACCGGCCCAGGCAATACAGTGACTGAATATGCCTGTGATTGTGTACTACCCAAAGGACATTCATCACCTTTGAAGGTAAGGAAGAAAGTATACTTACCAGGTTTCACACCCGTAACATCCCATGAAAATGTGCCTATTGGATTTGTTGTATTATTACTATCAACATTAAATGCAGCACCTGCGGGAAGACCTTGTGCCGTAATTGTAATATCAGCACCATCAGCATCCGTCGGGTCTATTTCAAATTGAAAAGGTCCTTGTGAACTACAAACTTCTATATCGGCGCTATCCAGGATTATACCTCCTTTTGTTTTTGTGATAGGGCCCTTTGGCGGTGTATTATTACAGCTGATAACAACAAAAGTCATTTCACGCATACTTGTACCCACCAGTTTGCCATTTTTATATTTATCTACCTGCTCCACAACTAATGACTTCTGCAATTGATTTGGTGTGAAAGACAATTGTCCAGTAGTGTTATCGGATCTCAGACTACCTGCAACAATTGCAAGAGGTGATGTAGCAGAGTATCCCGGATTGTAGGAAACAGTGCCTGCAGAAAGATCGAGTGCCGGAACTAATTTTATAGAAAGGCTATCACCATCAGGATCTACTGCACCAGGGTTATAATTAGCAGGCTCATTATCGCAAAAGAAAGGAGTTGGGATAGTAGTAAATTCTGCTGAAGAATTAGGGCCATTTACATTATTTAAAGTATCCTGAAGCAGCATAGTGCTACCACCTAAAATATTGGTAATGCTACCGCTTCTTCCTGCGCTCGATGCTGTTAAATTGCCGTCGAATTGTATCAGCCAGTGTGATGATGTATCGGGAATATTAATGTTCCCTGAAAAAACAAATTTTTTAATGCCAGGCAACATACCGCCATGACAGGCTGTTTGATTTGCCTGCTTTGGGCAAACAGGAGTTACTTCAACACCACTGGCCGGATTCTGCAAATGCATCTCCAATGTGTCAGACACAGTTGTTTCGTTAGTGACGACGATTTCGGCAATGGATGATGGAAGTGTAGGAAATGCAGAACCACTACAATCTCCGTAAATTACCAGTGTGATCTTATATGTCTGCCCTGCCACCCATGTATAGTAAAGGTCGCCGCCAAACATATGTGAGGCATAGGAGCTTATAGTGGTCACTAAAAGAGCTATTGTAAAAACACCTAAACGAAAAAAAGTTGGTAACTTTTTATTCATAAAAAAATAATTGAAAAATTGTTTTTTAATTGCATTTTAATAATAGACACTTAAAGATAGTTTAAGGATGGGTTTTTACATAAAAATCATCCGGTTTTTATATTTAATTAATTCTTAATAAATAATTATAATTAACATATATAAATGTTATAATTTAAAAATAACATTCAATTCATATTTAAGTGATAACGCCGTTATTTTACTTAAAAATTAATTTGTACCTTGCTAATTACTATCCTATTACCTTTAAATATTATCATGATTTTTATTGCCTTTTTTAAAAGGACTTTAATTAGTAATTAAAAAATCGGGGAAATATTATAACTACTATGAATACTGACATCGTTGCATATTACAGAAAAAGAGCAAATGAGTATGAAAAAGTTTATCAAAAACCGGAGCGACAGGACGAGCTAAAGGAGATAACTGATTGGATGCAGGAATCTTTTTCTAATAAAACGGTTTTTGAGATCGCCTGCGGAACAGGTTTCTGGACGCAGCGTATATCTGAAAGCGCTCTAAGTATTTTCGCTACCGATATTAATGACGAAGTGCTGGATATTGCTATGTCTAAGTTATACAGACGGCCCAATGTTCATTTTGAAAAAGATGATATTTTTAATCTGCAGCATAAACATAAGCATGACGCTATGTTTGGGGGCTTTATATGGTCCCATATAAAGTTAGGTGATCTTGGCAAATTCATTGACATCTGTAATAATTGCGTACATCCTGGGGGTAGTGTAGTTTTTATTGATAATAATTATGTAGAAGGCAATAGCCACCCTATTACAAAAACAGATGATGAGGGCAATACTTTCCAAACCAGAAAGCTCGCTGATGATTCAATGCATCTTGTACTTAAAAATTTCCCGAATAAAGACTTGATTCTGAAGGTGCTGAAAGACAAGGCAACTGATATTAATTTTATCAGCCTAAAATATTATTGGCTGTTGCAATATAGAACACCGATTGTGTAGACCTTACTATATAAGAAGATAAGCTGCATTTACCATTTCATATGTGGCCACTTATTCATAAAATAAGCCCTTTCAGGTCTTAGATCTGTCAGCTTCCTTAGTTCAACAGTATATTTTGAGATCACCTGTGGTAAAGTAAGCCTCGTGAGCCAAAACTCGTCAACTAACAGATCTATTATTACTTCATAACGCTTGTCTGTAAAGTTGCGATAATAGTAATACCTGGCTATAAGGCATTCATTTCGCTTTTCTATCAGTTTGATATTGCGGCCTTTACGCCAATCTTGCCGGAGCTTATTATCTTTTCTGATCTCATTAAAAACCTGTTTGCCGCGCATAGTATATTATTTATACCACAAAAATAAATCAGCCATCCGGGGGTTCTGTGTGCAAGATTCCAACAATAAACCCCGATATACATTCCCGGGATTTATCCACAATTGCTATAGGCAGAGAAATACCTGTTTTGCTATGAAGGACTCTGATTTTAGTTAATAAGTTTTTTTAATAGTGAAAGTCATTTCATTAGTTTTGTAGGCTAAAGTTATTATTATGGACACTCAAAAAATTACTGTTGATGGCTTAACACAATATGGATTTGAGTTTGTGCCTGATGACTATAAGGAGGGCGTAGAAGTGGCATATCTCCCGGACATAGATGTACGCATGCTGCACAATCCCCAGGAAAACCAACCTGAGTACTGGACAGTTTTTTACAATGGAGAATGGCTAAGGATACAATACATAGACGAGCTGAAGAAATTATTCAGAGAGGAAATTATCAGCTAATAAAGAATTAAATAAATTTTTGAAAAAGTGAAAATTAGGCCGCGTTATAGCTGCCGTAAAATTTTTACATAGTAGTTTATCCAAAAAATATTATTTTTGCTGCATACTACATGAATATAAAGTCCAACATACTGGTAGCATATTATTACTATTCTAAACGATACTGTTCGGAATAGCGGTTACTTGTATATCTAATACTTTCTCAACCCGGTTCCGAAAAAGGACCGGGTTATTTTTTTGCTCACACTTATCATAATCAACTAAAAATGTTACGAAACAAACCACACAGGCAGGATTACAATGCTTATACAAAAGAAGATTTTGAGGTATGGCATTTATTATTCGAAAGGCAATTACAATTATTAAAGGATAATGCAAGCAAACTTTATCTGAATGCATTAACCTGCATTGGCTTTAATGCTGATGAAATACCTGATTTTGAAAAGACGAATAAACGAATGCTGGAAATGACAGGCTGGCGACTGACCGTAGTGCCAGAGCTGGTGCCACAAAAACAATTCTTTGAATTGCTAGCTCAAAAAATATTCCCTGCTACATGCTGGCTGAGAACAATGAAGGAGCTTGACTACCTGGAAGAGCCGGATATGTTTCATGATGTATTTGGTCATGCTCCTCTATTAGTAAACTGTGCATACGCATCATTTATGGAAGGCTTTGGCAAACTTGCGATACAGTGGCTACACAATCCTGAGGCTATAGCGCTATTGGGACGAATATATTGGTTCACTATTGAGTTTGGTTTGCTGCGAGAAAGGAATGAAAACAAAATATTTGGAGCAGGAATCATTTCATCAATCGAGGAAACAAAACATAGCATGAGCAGTAAATCTGGTAAAATAGCATTTGATATAGAAGAAATGCTTACTACTGACTATAGAACTGATACGCTGCAAAACAATTATTTTGTAATTAATTCTTTTGAAGAATTGTGCGCAGCTTTACCGACAATAAGCTTGCTGATAAAAAAAACTTTTGTGAAATCGAGATACTTTATGAAAAGTAGCGCCCAATAATACAAATAACGCCTTATTAGGCGCTATTTGTATTATTTAGGCTAAATGTTATTTATTAGCAATTATACTTAGGCCTAGCGCTGAAGAACCAGAACCTGATTGTGTACCAAGGAGTATAATAGTATATATTCCGCCTGATGCAAACGTTTCAGAGTTTAATGTGACGGCCGAGCCTAGATTTTTAGGGTCTTGCGCTACCACCTTATAAGTACCACCGGCGACCTGCACAAATGACGTTGTTCCTTTAAAAGAAATGTTTGAATCTATTGTAGTCGTAGTGCCTCCACTGCTTAAATATAAACTTTCATTCAGGGTATCTGGGCTTAGATTTACAAATCTTATTTTAGTCATCCCTGAAGATGGTGCACTAAGGTCATCCGATGTCCATACAAGAGCAGGTGATGTAATGATACCACCAGCATAAACCGAATAATTGTTGTTTACAGTAAGTCCAATAGTGGCACTTGCTAATGTGATGCCGGTACTTGGCAATATAAAAGCTACCGGGGCAGCAGATGATGGAGTAAACCCTTGATAACCAGTGGTTGCTATGAAGGCGATAGATGAATCTCCGCTGTGCACTGTATCGTTCACCGATGCCATAATGGAGCCAGCACCAGGACAGCCATTGAAAAATAATACCTGGGCTGTGGCAGGCGGAGTTGGCTTTGGTTTTGGAGAACTTTTTTTACTGCACGATGCAGCAAAGAAAACGATTGAAATCGCGCAAAATGATAATAAGGTATTTTTCATCATAGATTGTTTAGTTTATTGTTGCAAAAGGAATGCCAATATTACCTTTTTTTAAGATAAGTAAAAAGAATTGCCTTTTTTAGGCCATAAACATTTATAAACTACCTGAAGAATTATGACTTATTCTCAGTACTATTAGGTATGGGTGTGGATGTGGGCATTGGTTGGTTCTGGTTCACGGTAGGGGTAGGCGCCTGAATGGAATTTGCAGCAGTGTTGGTATTATTAACCGGTTGATCCTCCTTTTTCATACCTGATTCTATTTCTTTCTTTACACCATCTTTTGCATCGTTAAATTCACGGATACCCTTGCCAATCCCTTTTGCAAGTTCCGGTATTTTCTTTCCTCCGAAGAGGACCAATACTACAATAAGCACTAACAGCCATTCACCTTCACTTGGCATTGTTAACCATAGCTGCGGATCAATATTTAATAAAGACATCGTAATAATATTTTAATGTACTAAATACAAAGTTATAAACAATTAAACATACAATGCCATATCAGTTATTTATTAATAACATAACCATTGTAACCTTACCCTGAGTATATAATTGGATTATTCTGCTATTTTGGTATTATCGTTTATCTTCTTAATGATGTCATCCAGGTCCGTAGCAGCAGTCCTGATACCATCTATCACTTCATTATTAGCGAAAGTTGCATCTTCGTCATTATATAGTTGCAACAATCCTAAAATGCTGGCTACATGATTACGTACCTTATGGGATTGTATCCAGGCGATCTCTTTTAATTTTTGATTCTGTAATTCAATCTTTTGGAGTTGCTTTCTACGCTCTGTTATATTCCTTGAAAGACAACTTATACCAACTACCTCGCTCTTCTGATTATAGATAGGATTAAACCGTATCTCAGCATACCTCGGGGCATTATTGTAAATAGTCTCTTCTATTACCGTAAAAGTTTCGCCGTTCAGTGCCCGGCTGTAATGCTTCAGCCATTTCTCCAATTTCTTTTCACCATGTTCTTTTAATAGCACCGTTTTCCCTATTGCTATCTCTTTTCCTATGCCGGCTTTAATATGCGCCTTGTATGGATTATTGGCAGTGATGATAGTATAATTTTTATCAACAGACCAGATAAGATCGTCTGTATTATCTATCATTGACCTTAAATTCTGTTCATCTTTTAATATTTTTTCATGAAGCCTTTTCTCTTCACTAATATCTCTTGAAAAACAGCTTACACCTACTATTTCATTATTGTTGACAATTGGATTAAAGCTGGTTTCCTGGTATGTGACAGCTTCACCGGTAAATGTTTCTTCCACAATTTTGAAAGTCTCTCCGTTAAAAGCTCTTTCAAAATATCTAATCCATGAATTGGCCAGCTCTTTGCTGAAATCGCTGACAGTAAAATTATTTTGAGTCTCTGTTTGCTTTCTACCCGTAACGAGCGACACTTTATCCCAAAAAACCTGATTGGCTGACACAATATTAAATTGCCTGTCTACAGACCAGATTACATCCTTTGTATTATTAATTATAGCTCTGAGATTTTGCTCTGCAATACCTATTTTTTCGCGCAGCTTTTTCTCTTCTGTAACATCGTGCAGATAAATGGCAAGCCCATTTTCTATAGGATATGTATGTGCCGAAAGCCATTTTTTTGCAGATGGAGATAATGCTTCGCAATGCACACTGACACGCTCTTCCATAGAACGGCGGTATTCCTCACAAAAAACACTTTTCTTTACTTTTGGAAAAACTTCCCATAAGTTCTTCCCCAATATATCTTCTTCTTTTTTTTCGAATATAAGCTCGAATTCTTTGTTTACGTAGGTGATATTCCAGTTTTTATCTACAGTATAAAAGCCATCGGTAATACTGTCAAGTATTTTAGTTATTTCATTATTCTTTTCCTTCAGAGCGTTTTCTATTATGCGCTCGCTGGTAACATCCATGGTTACCCCGTTGATCACATCGGGCTCACCGTCGCTGTTTCGTGTCAGCACTGCCTCACTCACCAGGTACCGGATTTCGCCGCTTTTAGTATACGCGCGAATCTCGAAACGTACATTTCCCTGTGTAAAAAGTTTCTCTATTTCCCGATCAAGGATACCTTTATCATCCGGATGTATTTGAGAATTTAAAACTGAATTTGTACCGATGAGCTCGTCAGGAGAAAAACCGTAAACTTTTATCGAGGCGTCATTAATATATAATATGGTCTGATCGTCTGCATTCATTGACCATATCACTTCGTTGACTGAAGAAAGGATATTATCGATCTGTTCTTTTTGCTTCTTTACAATGTTGTTGAGGCCTTTGTTTATTTTCTTTGTTACAACGTTTTCATTGATATCAATAGCCTGTACTAATTGTCCTTTTCGGCCATCAAATTCTACCGGATGAAAATAAACGCGTACATAAAATACCTCGCCATTTCTTTTTACATGCTGCCAAATTTCACTTTCTAACAGGTCGAGGCTTTTTTCATTGGAGGCGAGCTCTAAAATAGGGATCGTATCATCCTGTATCCTTATCTCCCTTATGGTCATGTTAAGAAACTCATCCTTACAGTATCCATAATGATTACAGGCAGCATCATTTACATATAAGAATTTTAATGTGGCTAAATCAAATATCCACATTGGTATAGGACTATCTTTAAATAATGTATCTATTCCTAATTGCCTGATGATCATTGTCCACCTTTATATCTTATGCAAATCCATAACGTGGCTAGTACAAATTTGCTGTTAGTGAATAAATTTATACATCTTAAACTCCTGCAACCTTAGCAAAATTAACTTACTTATCTTATTAAGATTTGCCTATAATTACTAACCTTTTCTCTCTTAAGTTATCTTGACTTATCCACTAAATCAGGAGCTTAACCTTCTGACAAAGGTATTACATTATATTTACTTTGCAGGTCTATACACTAATTTGCTATTACCTATTTAAAATATCCTCTATATCTTCCATCCTGAGTGGCTTATTAAAGAAATTCTTCACTGCTGGGAAGGCCATTGCCTTTTCTCTATCTGCCGGATTAATTGAAGAAGAAATTATTATTACATCAATATTCAGATTGTTTTTTTCCATTCGCTGCAGAAACTCCCAGGCGCCAATCTTTGGCATATCTATATCAAGAAAAATTAAATCGGGAGGGATTCTTTGAATATATGCAAATGCCTCTTCGGGCGTTGTAAACGATGATATTACTTTCAGTTGCCCATCGGGGATGGCCTTAGAAATCACTTTTTCATGTATCAGGTTTGCCACCGGTTCATCATCTATCAATACAATATGCTCTATTTTCTTATCCATCGCTATAGCATTCCCTTTGATCACATTTGTAGAGACGATCGAGTTAATATCGTAAATTACTTTATCCAGTTTTTCAGCTTGTTGCTGCAGGTTTAGCAGCAATGTTTTCAGATTCTGAAAATCTGTTCCCTCATCTGGTGAAAAATCATGCAGCAAATTGGATAGCCCTAATATATTGCTTAAAGGAGCGCGCAATTTGGCTGAGGTTACTAATGCGTACTCACTCAGCGACTTATTTTGCAGAATAGCCAATTGTTCTCTTATTTCTTTAAGCTTTCTCTCCAGTAGCTTTTTTTCAGTAATATCTACATTTGATACAACAATTGCCTCGGTAGTTTCATTACTAAAGAGTTTATAATATGAGCTTTGCATCCATAACCACTTGTTATCTCTATGCTTTATCTTGTATTCGCCCACTATATACGTTTGCTTTCCTTTTTTAATATCTGCAAGTATTTGTTGAACTTTAGGCGCGTCATCAGGGTGTATAAAATCAATCAGGTGTTTCCCTAACATTTCACCGGGTTCCATACCCAATATCTTCTTAACAGAATGATTGGCATAAATAATAGAATTATTATCATCTAAAACATAAATAGCATCATAGAAGTTATTAACGACAGCCTGATAAAAAGTATCCTTCTTAAATAATTCATTCTCAAGAGTTAAGCCAAAAAAGCCATCCATTTTCGGGTATAATATTTTCTGATAAGATTAATAAATAATTGTAATTTATGACAATTGAGTATATATTCGTAATTAAGTTGGTCTATAAATACTTAGATAAACTTCTTTTGATCATAAGCTTCTAAAACCTTGGGCTGGTTTGTTTGGTTCCAAACATAGCTATAAATAATATCAAATGCAAGAAATAATATCAAAAAAAGACATAGGAGGACGGATAAAATCGCTTAGAACTGATAAGGGGTTTTCACAAGAGCAATTTGCGGAGACCATACATCTATCAAGAAGTAATTATTCCCAGATAGAGCTTGGAAATCAATTTCCTACCTATGAAGTACTACTTAAGATATCACGCTATTATGGAAAATCGTATGAGTGGATATTGCATGGCAAAGATGGAATATTTAGTAATATGAAATTTCCAAAAGAAGCCGCAGAAGTCAATTATATATCAAAACTTCTACAATTGTCAGAACACCTGGGTGGTTGTATTACAAAGTTTGAATCAACGATTCAGGAACTACAGAATGAAATTACAAAGCTCAAAGAAACACAAAACAAACAAAGCGTATAATTTTTATAATTCTCCACTTCCTTCAGGTAGGTTAAATCAATTTGTAAATAACCTGTTAACGACAGCAAAATATTTTGACAGCGGACATTGCGTGTACACCTTTGTGTCACCAAAACGCAAAACCAATGAAAAACGCCAACATCAAAGCCGAAGTAATAAAAAAGGTAGCTCTTTATACCACCATACTTTCATTTATTGCTGTTGCGATCAATTTCTAATTTCCATTCGTTCTCTCTTATCCTCTATATTTCAAAGAGCCTCTCAGGCTCTTTTTTTATTTTTAAAAAATCAGGATTTAAATTTATTCCAAAGGAATTAGAATCAATTTATGTTTTGAATATTTTTAGCCTGGCTATTAAACCTTTATTAAATAACACAATCAAACATTAGATTTTTTTCATGTTGGAAGGCTCTAAAACTATGAGTACTGAGCATTAAACAGGAGGGCTATATGTATAGCTCTCTTTTTATTACTATCCCTTGGTCAGATAGTTTATACATTTCAGGAGTAAAAATCTGCTTTTCGTCGGTTTTTCAGGAAAGGCATCTTAAACTTAGTTTATTTTGTATAGCCAATTTATTAAGGCTTAAATAAATTAACCCAATTACATCCTGGTAGGGTAAATAGCCATTTCCAACCATTAAACTTTTAATACTAAAACTTGTATTTTTAAAACACAATGTCCTTTTATTAATGATGCTTTTTTCAATGTTTTTAAAATGTCTGCAAAAGAAAGCATCATTTCTTAAACCTCTATTTATTTTAGCATTTCTTCTCTTATGTAAACCATACTTTTTAAATGCGCAAAATCATAATCAATATCATATTGATATTTATAACGGTTTGCCATCAAATCATGTTTATCAAACATTAAAAGACAGGTATGGATATTTATGGATAGCTACAGATAAAGGAGTCATTAGATATAACGGCTATGAGTTTAAACTGTTCAACATAGCGAATGGCTTATCTAATGACGACGTATATCATCTGGTAGAAGATAAAAGAGGAAAAATATGGTTGCAAACTATTTCAGATGAATTTGGATATATATATCATGACAAGTATAAAAGTTGTTTTTTAAAAGGTATTACCGGTATCATCTATCCTCATATTATTCACTCATTGGGTGGTAATATTCTTTTTGATGCAAACCTTAGAAATGATAATGAACACGATGCCCTATATATAGTAAAGAATGACACTGTCACACGCGTTGATATAAATAATATTATATCAACGTTAGATAAAACCGGCGACCCTTCACAATTTCTCTGGTATGTGGCTAGTAAAGGAATCACCGCAAGTAATGATAAGGGTGTGTTCTATCATATCGGCTTAAATGGCAACATAACGGAAAGGAAAAATAAATTCAGACTTCCTGTTAATTTCACACATCAAGAACTATGCCGGGAAATTCCAATAAAAAATAATCTCTTTTGTTACGGAACATGGGGAACAGATTCTTTAGGATACATTGATAGTAATGGTGACTGTAAAGGATTATCGTTGCCTGAGAATGATCGGATGGGAATCTTAATACCATATGTAGAACATGACGTTTTATTCATTATCACCCACACAAAAGTTTATGAATATGATACTAATATGCGTTTTATCAGATCGATTCCGTTCTCATCATTAATAGATAACACTGATGAAAGCGTCACTTACTTTTTGGCCGATAGGTTTTGGGATACCAGCATTTCTACGAGGAGCAATGGATTTTTTATCAATTATAATACGAGGAGCAACTTAAAAAAATTTAATAAGTTCTCCCTCAAAAATTATTCTTATATCGGTAAAATAAATGACAGTACCTGCTACTGGTGGAGTAAAATAGATAATACAATGGCCGAAGTAATAAATAATGATAGGATAAATTATTACAAATTCAACGCCGTATTCTTTCCCAGAAAAATTATCCCATTTAATAAAAAAACTTCACTACTGCTTGACCTTAATACTACTTACTGGTGGGATAATAAAACCAAAAAAGTTAAGCTAATTTATAAAGATACCAAATCATTTTTCCTGAATAAAATCTTAACTAATCCTATTCCCCAATATTTTATTGCTCCAATAGATGGTATATGCAGGGATAGTACAATCTATTTAATATTAAGTTCAAAAGAATATACAATACAGGTCCAATTTAAAAACAATAATTTATATCTAAATCGCTTTGGCACCGGGAGGATTGTATATGATAGTAATGATAAAACAATGTGGCTGTACAACAAATGGAAGATCTTAATAATAGACTCGAATAATAAAAAAACCGTCGTTTCTAAAAACATGCTCAAGCTATTGGGTGTAAAGGAGGTACAGAAAATATTGATAGATAAATATTCCAACGTTTTTATAAAAACCTATAACAAAATATACGCGCTGAATCTTAAAACGAATAGGTATCAACAGATTTTTAAGAATTATAACTTTTATAGCGCATACATGGAAATTTACAACAATTCGCTTATAATAGCCGGCAAATATGGGTTATTGTTCAGCAACATAACAGGCCCACTAAAAATTTCATCTCCTATTATTTATCAAAATATAAAAAATTTAAGCTACGCCTATATAGATGACATGCAGGTTTCGGATAGGAAGGTGTTACTAAAAACAGATAGTGGCATGTATATAGCAGATGTTCCAACCGATTCTCAATTTGCCACAAATAGTAATAGTGAAAATGCATATCAATTTGTTGTGAATTATGGAGATAGCGTTTTAGATGTAGGTGCAAACGATACTCTACTTATTGATCAGAAAAACCGTAAACTTCTGTTTGATGTTATTAATCCTTTGGGAAATGGTTCGCTTCATTATTCTTATTACCTGTCGGCGGATAGAGATTGGCAGGAACTAAATGGCAATGAATTAAATCTGCCACAACTATCTGCTGACAAATACTACACCTTATCAATTACCACACACGATGATGCATGGCAGAGTGATGTTATAACTATTCATTTATTCATTGTCCCTTATTGGTGGCAGACAACTGCCGGAAGTCGTATTATTTGGGGTTCACTTATCCTGCTGCTTGCAATAATAATTTTTGCAATAGTATATGTGACAAAAAGAATATTGACGAATATGAATACAAGGAGAAACTTTCAACGGGATATTGAGCTGAAATCAATCTACTCACAAATAAATCCACATTTCATTTTCAACTCTCTGAATTCCGGATTACTATTGATTAAGAAGAATAGAACCGATGAGGCTTATCTGCACATTTTTAGATTTTCAAAATTGTTGAGAGCTTATATAAAATCCTCCAGGAATAAATATATCACGCTGGCTGATGAAATTACTAATCTAAAAACTTATGTCGACTTACAGCAGACGAGATTTAAAAACAGGTTCGATTTTGAGATTGCTGTAGACGAAAACATTGATACTACACAAATAAAGATTCCTTCCCTTCTATTGCAACCAATAGTTGAAAACGCTATTAATCATGGCTTGTTCCATAAGGAAGAAAAAGGGCATTTAAGAATAGAGTTTAAAGCCGGCTCATCAAAAAGTGAGATAATTTGTATTGTTGAAGATGATGGCATAGGAAGGAAAAAGGCCAAACTATTAAAAGAAGACAGCAGCATTAAAGAAGTGTCTTATGGTGATGATTTAATTAAGGATTTGGTTAGCATTTTCAACAAGTATGAAAAAATGCACATTCTAGTTAAATACACTGATAAAGAAGAACCACTAACCGGTACGATCGTAGAACTAATAATAAAAACAGGCCATGCAAAATAATTTTACCTGCATCGTTGTAGATGATGAACCCGATGCAATAGAAATGCTTACTGATAGCATTAAAGGGTTATCTGCAAATATGGCTATTATTGGCACTTACACTTCGTGGAAAGAGGCATTAGTCGCTATGCGGCAACAAAACACCGATATACTATTTCTGGATATTTCGATGCCGGGAAAAAATGGTATAGATCTTTTAAAACTTATGCCGGATATAGAAAGTGAGATAATATTTACTACTGCATATTCAGAATACGCAGTTGACGCTTTTAAATTTTCAGCTACCGGATATCTTTTAAAACCAATAGACGATGCAGAGCTAATGAAAGCAGTGAACAAGGCTATAGAAAGAATAAAATATAAAAAGGCCGCAAAAAAAGAAAATACAATCAAAAATGTGGATGCAAAAATCGGCATACCGAACAATAAAGGAATAGATTATGTAAGTATGTCTGACATTATCTATTTAGAAAGTGTAAATAAGTGTACTAAGATCATTACTAAAAATTCACAATTTTTAAGTTCATTTAATATTGGCAGGTTTAGGAATATTACGGAACATTCTCAATTTTTTCAAGTGCACAGATCTTTTATTGTGAATGTAAATTACGTTGTACGATATGAATCCACCGGAAATATTATTATGACAAATAATAAAGAAGTGCCTGTTTCCAGGAATGTAAAAGAAGAATTTTTGAGCCTGTTTAATACTATAAACTCTTCTACTGCCGATAACGAAGAATAACATACGGCAGATAGTTTACATAGCTTATAAAAAGTTTCACACTAATAATTACTGAAATACAAATAATAAAACAACACATTCGTTAACCGCTCGTTAACGAATGTGTTGTTTTAGGAGGCGCTATATGGCCGTTTTACCTTGTATTGAGTCCAAATTAATTAATTCCTAAATGAAATGTCGATGAAAAATTTCAATTACATGAAGCTTTTGATGGTAATGATTTGCATATGCGCGCCTTTGGCGTCTTTTGCCGATTATTGTCCTCCGCCGCCTCCACCATCTGGTGCGCCTATTGATGGCGGATTGAGCCTTTTGCTTGTTGCAGGTGTAGGATATGGGGCAAAGAAAATAGCCGATTCCAGGAAAAAACAAAAAAGAAAATAATTCAACCAAATAATAGCTGTTGATCTAATTCGATAGCAATATATACAAGCAAGGCAATCTAACGGGTTGCCTTGCTTTCTGTTATTTTATTTCATTGAGCCATACACTTTCTTTTCATTGTTGCGTTTTATATCTTTTATCTTGCAAAACGCAGAAATATGATAAACAAAAAATCCATTCTATTAGTTGCGATTTACAGTATCGCCATGGGATTTTTAGAAGCTGCTGTGGTTATCTATTTACGTAAAATATATTATCCCAATGGTTTTGGGTTTCCACTTCAGCCTGTTCATCACGAAATAGCAATAACAGAATTGTGGCGCGAAGTTGCAACTATTGTTATGCTTATTATTATAGGCAATCTTGCCGGCCGTAATCGTGCTGAACGGTTCGGATATTTTATTTTCTCGTTTGGGATATGGGATATTTTCTATTACATTTTTTTGAAGGTATTTATCAACTGGCCTGCATCGCTTGTTACATGGGATATTTTATTCCTTATTCCTGTGCCATGGGTCGGCCCTGTTGTAGCACCTGTTATCATTTCAGCTACTATGATACTATTTGCGGTAACCATTATTTATTTCACTGATCACAATGTCCCTGTAAAAATGAAAAGTATCGAAAGAATATTATTGCTGGCAGGCTCACTCATTGTTATTGTCTCCTTCACCCAAGATTATATTGAGCGAAAGGGTGCTATCCTATTTGATAACGTAACGTCATCCCGATCATTATTTACAGACCTGGCAGATTATGTACCTCAAAATTTTAATTGGGCGATATTTATTTTGGGCGAAGTCGTGATCTTATTGTCTTTTGTACTCTATCTGCTACGATTAAAAAATACAAAACCGCTTAATGATATCAGGCTATTTTAGTTCCATTTTGCACCACTCGCTCTGTCTGTAGCACCGTAACAGTGTCGCCTTCAACAGCACCTAACAATAAACACTCACTCCAAAAATTTGCTATCTGCTTTGGAGGAAAATTTATTACGGCTATCACTTGTTTTCCTATTAGCTCTTCGGGCCGGTATAATTTGGTTATTTGTGCAGAAGTCTTTTTAATGCCTAACGGACCAAAATCTATATGAAGCTTGTAGGCAGGTTTCCGTGCTTCTTTAAACTCCTCAGCCAAAATGATAGTACCTGTGCGTATATCTACTTTCTCAAAATCGCTCCATGATATTTTCTGGTCCATGGATCTTTTATTAGCTAAGCAGAAGTGTTATAAATGATTTGTAGCAGTATCAGCAAGCTGCAAATGTGTTTGCACTTGCTTCAGGTATTGGGTAGCATAGTTTTTTACATGTACATCATTACCGTTACTTATTTCATTTTGATATACAGAAATCGCATTTTGATCTGTTGCAATTTCGTACTGCACATAAGCCGAATCGAAACCATGCACAGATGAAATATTCGATAGCGTCTGTTTGTAAGTATTGTAACTTGTATCTGTTGACTCTGTAACGATAACGCTTACTTCATTGCCCAAAGACATCAGGTAGGCTTCAGAAGTCTGCAGATCGGTTAATACTCCCTTTGCAAAACTTCTTACTGAAGTATCTCCCTTTGTCATTGCTAACTGAGCTGCATCTTGTTCATCCAGGTTGGCGTAGGCAGCTTTATATATAAATTGCTGATCGGTATTATTTAATCCGTTTCCGTCATTAGTACTATTTTTAGTACACGCCATAAAACAAACACCCACACTTCCCAGCAGTAAAAAGTGCTTTATTTTCATACTTTCAAGATTTTGGGCTGCAATGTATAACCTTTTTGCAAGATTAATATATAGCACACAGTTACTTATAAAAGCATGGATTTAATGATCATTCGGTTTACCAACGATTATTACTGCAGGAAAAGACTAAATTTCTGCTGTATGGCACACTAAAAATAGAAACCGTTTTTCTGTATTTGTTGCACATCATGTATTTCCTGTTCTTTTTCCTCGCGCACCTGGTGCTTGTGCTTTCTTTCACCATACCATTCTCCAGCTTTAAATACAGCCAACAATATAATTACAGGAACAAGCAATACATACCAATCACTATTACCAACAGCCATTAAAAATAGTGAAGTCATAATTGTATGTTTTAGTCTTTACAAGTTAATATCTATCCGATAAATATCAAAATTTATTAACATTCGTTAACCTTCATCCTTTCTTCGCATTATTACCTATTTATGTCTTAGAAAAACATTTTGCCCTTGGCTCCATCACTACTATTAAGTGTCCGTTGCCGCGCTCGCTTTACTGCAAATAAACTCTGAACTATTTCCACCTCTTCCCCAAACTCAATCCCACAAACTGGCGCTTGCAAATTATATGCAGGTCTATCTGCCATTACTTAATTTAGAAAAAACAAATGGATAGTAAAGAATTTAAACCCTTACCTTCCTTATTACATAAAAATACATGTCCCTGCTTTTTTCGAAGCCCAGGCTTTCGTACAGTTTTATGGCGCGGTCATTATCAGATTTCACATGCAGGTACGGGATCTCCGATGCTTCTCTGATGCGATCGATCTGGTAAAGTAGCAATTGCCTCGCGTAACCTTTACCGATATGGTCGGGATGGGTGCAAACCGCGCTCACTTCAGCAAAATAATAAGCATGCAAGCGCTGTCCCGCCATTGCCACTAATTTATCCCCTTCAAAAATGCCACGGTAATGCCCGAATTCAATGGTTTTGGTATCAAATGGGCCAGGGTTGGTCAGCCTGGTCAGCGCAATCATTTGTGGAACATGCTCATAAGTAAGTGGAATTAATGCTGATGGAGAAGCATTTGCTTTCGCAGGCTTATCGCAAATCATTTGTATGCCCTTAATGAGGAACAACACTTCCCAGAAAGCAGGTATATTAATTTCAATGGGGGTCATGAACAGGACACCCCTTTCGTGAGGCAGCATGTCGTAAAGCAATCTGAAATTTGCCGGTGTATTTTCCCGCATGGCTGCAAAAGGAGATACCTCACGGTCAAAGCACCTTACCTCCTCATTGCCGAAGGAAAGGTTTTTATTACCAGAATTCAATGCATGCCAAGCCGGGCTGTCCAGTATATATTCCATCAAAGCAAACCTATGAAAAAGCAAGTGATGTCATATCGCCCGCAGAATATTTATAACGCTTTTGAGCACGTGATCTCAGATTATTTTCTTGATTTTGAAGCTGATTTTGTGAGCGGGATTGAGCAAAAGTTTTTTTATCAAAAAAATAAGGAGTAAAAATCCGCCGGTCTTGGTTTTGAGAAGAGCCGGCGGTTGAACTTGCCCATGAAAACACTCTTTCGTGTTGGATGTAGTACACATAAGACTTAAATTTTTATGAAATAGTTTGGTCGTTTTGGAATATCACCCCATAAATCACCCGTTCTATCTTATAGTTAAAACCTATCAATTAATAGCTAACCCCTTAAAATAATAGATGACTTATTAAGTATCTTTGATTTATGAGTGTGGAAAAACAACTTAAAGAGTTATTGAACCGGCGGATACTTATCATAGATGGTGCGATGGGCACAATGATACAACGCTACAAGCTGCAGGAAAACGATTATCGTGGTGAACGATTTAAAGACTGGCAAAGCGATGTAAAAGGCAATAACGACTTACTGTGCCTTACCGGGCCCAATATAATACAGGCCATTCATAAAGAATATCTTGATGCAGGTGCAGACATAATAGAGACCAATACTTTTAATGCCCAGGCTATTTCATTAGCCGACTATAATATGCAATCGCTGGCTTATGAAATAAATGTGTCAGCGGCAAAAATTGCTAAAGATGCCATTAAAGAGTATATAGCTCAGCATCCCGAAAGCGCAGGTACTAAATTCGTTGCCGGCGCTATTGGCCCAATGAATAAAACATTATCTCTCTCTCCTGATGTAAATCAACCTGGCTATCGGGCGGTAACATTTGATGAAGTGTCAAACGCTTATTATGAGCAAATAAAAGGATTGGTAGAGAGTGGTGTGGATATACTGCTGATAGAAACAATTTTTGATACGCTAAATGCAAAGGCGGCAATCTTTGCGATCAATAAATATTTCCGCGATACTAAAAAACAAAAATTGCCTGTAATGGTATCCGGTACGATAACCGACGCATCGGGCCGTACATTGAGCGGACAGACACTTGAGGCATTTTATATCTCGGTAATGCATGCCGATCCCATCAGTATAGGATTAAACTGTGCATTAGGGGCACAGCAGATGAGGCCGCATATAGAAGAGCTGTCGCAAATAGCAGCTTGCTATGTGAGCGCTTATCCCAATGCAGGGCTACCGAATGCAATGGGCGAATACGATGAAACACCGGAACAGACAGCCTCTATCATTTCAGAGTTTGCGAAAGAAGGCTGGGTGAACCTTGTAGGTGGCTGCTGCGGAACCACACCGGATCATATCCGTGAGATAGCAAATGCAATGAAAAAATATGCCCCACGCCAATTGCCTCAGCTTGTAGAAGCATAGTCTTTTTACCTTTTCATAATAGTTGTTTAGCCTGCAATCCCTGCAGGCTTTTTACTTTCTTAAAAAACTTCATAATTATATAACCTCCTATTTTCGACAGATTGTTATCATTCAGAGACTTTTGCGGCTTGCTTATAAATATCTGAATGTTTTATGCTTCTTAAACGGCTTTCTATTGTTGCCTTACTACTATTCATTGTTATTCCGAATGTAAAAGCTCAGGATACATTGAGAGTAATGGCTTATAACGTTCTTACCTATGGAGATGGCTGCCAGGGACCTCCTGATACGCTGAATAAATATTTGAAAACTATCGTCGCATATACCAATCCAGATGTGATCAGTATGGAGAAAATGGCTTCTATCCAGGTAAGTCCCAGCGATATTAGGGGAATATTACCTTATGGATACGCCGATAGCATCGTTCAGAACGCGTTAAATGTAGCTTATCCAAATCGTTATGATCATTGTCCTTTAACCAATACAGTTGAGTCGACAGATATGTGTGTATTATTTTATGATAAGCACAAGCTCACTTTTGAATCGGTAGCAACATTGGTAGCATACATTACCGACTTTGATATGTACAAATTCTATTACAATGATCCCAAGCTCTCAACAATACACGATACTACCTTCCTGTACTTTGTACTGAACCATACACAATCGGGCGATAATGCCACTATGCGTGATACACAAATAGCGAATGAATCAAAGGTAATAGAGAGCAGGTTTTATCATTTACCCAATATGATAAGCATGGGCGATTTTAATACCAGAAGCTCTTATGAGGGATGCTACCAGGCACTCACAAATCCTGCTGATACCAATTTCCGTTTTTACGATCCGGCATTTTATCCTGATGCTACCTATACCTATCCTGCCACCTGGGACAGCGATCCAGCAGCCTTTACAACACACCTTACAACATCAACCAGGCAGTCAGGATCAATACCTAATAGCTGTGGCACCAGTGGTGGTGCAAAATCATGGTACGACCATATGTTTATCTCGCCATGGATCATTGAAAATGCTAACTATGTAAAATATATACCCAATTCGTACCGGACTATTGGTAACGACGGTCATAGATTGGGCATATCTGTAAACGACAGCTCTTCAGTAAAAAACTTCTCTGCGCCATCAAACGTAATAAATGCCTTATTTCAGTTTTCAAATAAATATCCTGTAATGGTTGACTTAGCTGTTACATCCAATACTACTGGTGTAAGCCCAACTGATCCGGAATTGCCAACTGCTGTGGCAAGGCTGGAATTATCTAAGGAGCATATAACTATTGTCAATCCTATTCTTTCACGATTGACTATGCACATACCTGAAGCACTGATAGGAAAACCAGTGACTACCGAATGCTATGACAGCTATGGCCGGTTGCTGATGCAAAAAAACATTGTGTTAAATAGCTCAGTTATGCAGTTGCAAAACAATTGGCAACCTGGGGTATATTATATACGCATTTACAATAAGGACGGCATTTTATGCCATACAAGTATTGTAAAGGAATAACTTATAGTTGCTAATGACTACTATTACCTACTCATGCTAAAGTTGCAATAGTTAGTATATCCAGCACTATCCACCTGGTAGGAAATCATCAAGTAGCCAGAACTAAATGAGCCGGAACCTAAATAGGTCTCACCTCCCGCGGATTGGCTTGGTATTGTTATGCTACCATTGTCGCAACTTATATCTGCATAAACAGATACTCTTTTTCCGCCAAAATTGGAGAAATATACTCTTGATGTGCTTGAAGGATCAGCTTTTACATTATCTGCAAAGGAGTTAACACTTCCACAAACACTGCCACAACGAGAATATGGACCTGAAAGTTCTTCGGCGCACGATAATACATGTATATCGAAATCGTAAGACTTTTGGCCTGTCACAGAACCATTGCAAATTAATTTCGCATGGTAAATACCCGGGATTACACCGGTGTTAATCATTGGTATTTGGCTGTAAAATGTTGGAATGCCGGATAAGATCGCTTGTGTTGTATCTATTGTAATTCCGTTTGGAAGTCCTTGAAGTGATAAAGCAACATGTTCCTGTATAGGCCCTACATATTGAACATTGAAACTCATGGCTGTAGAGATATTAGGCAGAAGGGTCACATCATTTAGGCCTTCCACAATATAGGTTTTGGGCTGGTTAGTTGTATCCGTGTTTTTCTTAGTGCAGGAAAAGAACGAAACGCAAATAAGCGTCAATAGGAAATAGGCTTTTTTCATAAAAAAAATTTAAAGGTTTGGTTGAAGCGTTAAAAATAACAATGAATTGTATTAATCACAATAATATAAATTATTTATGTTTAACTGATTTTTGAATGAAATATTATGTCTACTCTTAAAATTTCAATGCTCGCTTTATCAATTACCGTATTATTAGGCTTTGAATCCTGCAAGCAACCGAAAGATCTGATATACCAGGACGTAGAAAACTTTCAAATACGGAAAGCTGCATTAGACAACTCTGCAATAGCTTTTGATATTAAATTTTATAATCCAAATAACAGGGTTTTAAAATTGAAACACGCAGATGTAGAAATATATATAAATGACAATAACCTTGGAGAAATAGCGATGGATGAACATTATGCTATCCCAAAGCTCGATACTTTTTTATTACCAGTATTATTGAATGTAAATATGAAAAACGTATTGCCTAATGCCCTGCAGCTACTACTGAATAAAGAGGTAGATATAAAGCTAAAAGGCACAGTAAAGGCCGGAAGAGGATTTGGTTATATCAATATCCCTGTTAATTATGAGGGTAAACAACAATTGAATATTAATTTGTAATCGGGTGTTGCATTAAAATTCATTCTTCCACATCATGCTTTCTACAGGCTTAATGGTGCGGTCGTTGTATTTAGCGTTTTTCTTGTTGTTGTACTTGTTTTTTACTTCTCCTTCAACAGGGAAGTAGATCAACTGGCCTATGGGCATACCGGCATATATACGCACCGGGTGCACACAGGATATTTCAAGAGTCCATGTATTACAAAATCCTACATCACCTTTACCTGCAGTAGCATGGATGTCTATTCCCAATCTGCCGGTAGATGATTTGCCTTCCAGGAAAGGTACATGGGCATGAGTTTCTGTATACTCATGAGTAACTCCTAAATACAATATGCCGGGCAGCAATACATATCCCTCTTGAGGGATCTCAAAATGAGTTACAGTATTATGTTTGCGTGCATCCAATATGTTATCATCATATATGGCAAGGTGTTTACCCAAATGCACATCATAAGAATTGCTACCTAAATATTTAACATCGAAAGGCTCAATTACAATACTACCTTTTTCTATTTCTTCGAGAATGCGTGAATCAGAAAGAATCATAACACAAATATATACAAACAGGTTTAGCAGCATAACGGCTCCAATAGATTTTTAATAATGACTGATCATTATTTAGCATATACATTTGCGCTCATACGTTATTCGTTTAAGTAACTTTGCATCATGCCACTGTATAAAGAATGGAGCAATGATAATGATAGCCTTGCTGCAATATGGAAAATTGAAGAAGAAGAAAGTTTTTTTACGGAACGTGTAGGAAATAACCCGGATATTAATAATGATAAACGCAGGATTGAACATCTTACGGGCAGATTTTTACTAAAGCACCTCGAAAATGATTTCCCTGTGTTAACTATCAGCCCCGATAAGCATGATAAACCTCGTGTACATAATGATGAGTATTACTTCTCCATTTCCCATTCATGGCCTTATGTAGCCGTTACTGTGAGCAAAGAACATGAAGCCGGTATAGATATACAAACGTGGCACCCTGGTATTGAGCGCATCCAGCACAAATTT
>DATNFP010000012.1:0-62161 GCA_035606335.1 Flavipsychrobacter sp.
GTTGATAAAGGCGTTCTTGAGGCTGCCTGTATAGTCGATAGCTTCGAGGGCGTCGCCAAATTCGTAAGGGCGGGTTTCGGGATTTATCTCGTCGCCCTGTCCGCTTTTGAAGGTGCGGTGGTTGCCCTGCTTGGTCTTCTTTAGCTTACCAAAGATCTCGTCGAGTGAGCGCTGGCGTATGGTCTGCTCTGTCTTGGCTGCTATCTTGAAGGCTCCTGTTATTTCGTTTTCGTCGAGGTAGCCCTGATCCTTAAGGTCTTGTATAAAGTCGCCTATGCCATATTCGTCGCCGGTGAGGCCGTGCTCGCGGTCGAGCTGCGAGAGCCAGTTGAGGGCTTCGGCTGCGTCGCCATTGGTATAGTGCAGCAGCTCCATAAAGAAACCAAACAGCTTTTCGAATGGTGTTTTACTGTTTTCCTGTGGATCGTATTTGGTGAAAATAAAACCGTTCATATATCCTTCCTTCTTTATAAAGTTACGGAATGTTTGGTGGGTGGGGAGGGGTGGTTTTATTAATTGTTGTATAGGTTTTTGTGATTGCTTTTTTCTTTTGTTTCGTGTCCGGCGTGGGCGTTCATTTCTTTGCTTGCCCAAAGAAACGAACCAAAGAAAGGGCACCTTTTGTCCAAACGCTCCGCAGGACAAAAGGCTGGCTATACGCCGGTTTCGTGGGGGATTGCTTTTGAGCGGCCGCAGTTTGTGCGTGCTCGATGGGGCTTTGGGATTTCTTTTTAGGGGGAGTGTGGTGTGTTTCTGTGTTGTTTCTTCTTCTGTGCGTTTGGTTTTGTGTTGTGTTTCCCTCATTTCCTATAGTTACTTTCTTTGCTTGTCCAAAGAAAGTAACCAAAGAAAAGACACCTTTTGCAAACTGCTCCGCACAGCAAAAGGATAGCTAGACGCTGGTTGCGTGGGGGATTGCTTTCGGGCTGCGCTGGAACGCGCGGGGTCGATGGGGCTTTGGGATTTCTTTTTTGAGAGTGTGGTGTGTGGTGAGTTGTTGTGTTGGGTGTTCTGTTGTGTGAGTGTGGCTGCTGTATTTCTATTGAGCTTGGTGTATGGGTTCGGGAGATCCTTCACTGTGTTCAGGGAGAATTCTATTAAAGAAAAAGGCCACCTTTTGGGTGACCTTTGTATATTTTTAGTAGTTGTTTTGGTATTAATGCGATTCTTCACCGGGTCTTAGTGGTACTGTTTGGGCGATGAAGTCGTTGCCGTTGCCATCGTCTTTGTAATCGTAAGGCCAGCGGTATACTTCAGGAATTTCGCCTACCCAGTTGCCATGGCCTGGCTTGATTGGTGTAGTCCATTCCAATGATGTAGAACCCCATGGGTTGAGCACTGTGAGCTTACGTCCGCGGAAGATGCTTACGAAGAAGTTGAACACGAATAATAACTGTGCAAAGAATACGATGATCGCTACTACGCTGATGAAAGCGTTTAGTCCCTGGAAGTTCTTGAATGATTCCCATGCGCTGTAATCGTAGTAGCGGCGTGGCATACCTGCAATACCTTCGTAGTGCATAGGCCAGAAGATAAGATATGCTCCGGCGAATGTAACAAAGAAGTGTATGTAGCCAAGTGTGTTATTCATGAAGCGACCAAACAGTTTGGGGAACCATTGGTACAGCCCGGCAAACATCCCGAAGAAGGCGGACACACCCATTACTATATGGAAGTGGGCAACTACGAAATATGTATCGTGCAGGTGAATATCAAGAGCTGAGTTACCAAGGAAGATCCCTGTAAGCCCACCGGAGATAAACATGGATACGAAACCAAGGGCAAACAGCATAGCCGGTGTGAAACGGATGTTACCACGCCAGATGGTTGTGAGCCAGTTGAACACTTTTACCGCTGAAGGCACGGCGATCAACAATGTAAGCAGTACGAATATAGAACCAAGGAATGGACTCATGCCTGTTACGAACATATGGTGCGCCCAAACCAGGAAGGCCAGAACGGTGATACCTATCAGCGATATAACCATCGCGAAGTAACCAAAGATCGGCTTGCGGCTGTGGTTAGACAGTACTTCAGAAGCAATACCCATACCAGGCAGCATGATGATGTACACTTCAGGGTGTCCAAGGAACCAGAACAAGTGCTGATAAAGGATCGGTGAGCCGCCCACATTTGGTAATGCCCTGCCACCTATAAATACTTCAGAAAGATAGAAGCTGGTACCGAAGTTGCGGTCGAATATCAACAGCACAAGACCTGAGAACAACACAGGGAATGAAAGCACACCTAATACAGCTGTGAAGAAGAATGCCCATATAGTAAGCGGCATGCGTGTCATGGTCATACCTTTGGTACGCATGTTCAATACAGTAGAGATATAATTCAAACCACCGAGCAGTGATGATACCACAAATAAAGACATACTGATAAGCCACAAATCCATACCTATACCAGAACCAAGTGATGCTTCTTTTAATGCGCTCAATGGAGGGTAAGTAGTCCATCCACCAGATGCAGGACCTGTAGAAACGAACAGAGAAGTAAACATAAATATACTGGCAGTGAAGAAGAACCAGTAAGAAAGCATGTTCATAAAGGGTGAGGCCATATCACGCGCACCTACCTGCAAGGGTATAAGCAGGTTACTAAATGTACCGCTTAAGCCCGCTGTTAACACAAAGAATACAAGGATGGTACCGTGCATGGTTACCAGTGCATAGTAAAATTCAGGAGTTAGCTTGCCACCCTTAGCCCAATCACCGAGAAACTTTTGCAGGATTGGGAAAGTCTGATCGGGGAAGCCGAGCTGAAGGCGGAAGAACACGGAGAACAATGCACCTATGATGGCCCAGATCATACCTGTGATCAGGAACTGTTTAGAAATTATCTTATGATCCTGGCTGAATATATATTTCCAGACAAAGTGCTGTTCATGATGTTCGTGGCCGTGATGCTCCGTAGCCGCAGAATCGTTAGTGTGCGCTACATTGGGGCCCTGGATAATAATCTCGTTACTCATTTTATTCACTTTTAATGACCATTGTCATGGTCGATTACTTCATCGTTATTGCTTTTACACTATCAGTTTTCTGTGCTGGCTGGCTGCCTTGAGGGGCCGCTGCCGGATTGGCGAGTACATAGTAAGGTTGCTGACTTGCCATCCACTGATCGTACTCTTGCTGGGTTTGCACAATTACAGTGCCACGCATAGAATAGTGACCTTTACCACATATCTGATCGCAGGAGATCTCATATACGAAATCGCTATTGCCAGTCATTTGCTTCATCTGCTCTGTAGTAAACCTTGGAGTGAACCACATAGTAGTCTGGATACCTGGTACAGCATCCATCTTCATACGGAAGTGAGGCAGACCTACGTCGTGGATCACATCTCGTGAGCCTATGATCAATTTGACAGGCTTACCGACTACGAGGTGCATTTCACCATTCTGCATAATAACATCATCGAGGTTATCTTTATCCTTCCAATCAAGTCCTAATACGTTGTTAGCATCATTTATCAAACGGAAGTTTCTCTTGCCTAATACGCCGTCTTTACCCGGATAACGAATAAGCCAGTTAAATTGTTTCCCAACTATTTCTATAACCTGTGCATCTTTAGGCGCTTCGGATGTAACGCTGAACCAACTACGCAGCCCAACAGCCACAAGTATCGCCATTGCAATAGCAGGGATAGTAGTCCATACAAGCTCGAGCTTATTGTTGTGAGCATAGAAGAAAGCAGTACGTTTTTCAGTAGCCTGATAACGGAATGCAAACCAGAAAAGCAATGTTTGAGTGGCAAAGAATACGATACCTGTAACGATCAATGTTACATTAAACATATCGTCATAAGCAACACCCTGCACGGAAGCTGAAGGAGGTAACAACCTGCCTTTCAACAACTCATTACATTTCCATATACCGTACAAGCCGAGGATAAAGAAAATCAGCAACAGCCAAGCGATAGAGCGATTGGTCTGAGCTTTTACCTTTTCTTCGCCACGAAGGATGGTGGCATATTCGCTTGCTTTACCTATCTGGTATATGATAATAAATACCAGAATTACTAATGCTATTATTATAAATCCCGACATGGTCAGTTCAGCTTGTATTTACTAATGTTATTTGGTTCGGTTATCAAATTCCCTATCTAAACCTTTCAACTATTATTTTTCTAACTCTCTAACTTATATGAACAACTGCTTCCTTCAAGAAAGAGTTGTTGTGTGGTATCAGGTCTGCTTTTGCAAGTGTACGTGATACTGTATATATTAATATCCCTGCAAAACCAGCAAAGATGCCCATTTCATACCAGCTAATGTGCCAGAATTCACCCATAGGACCAGGAATCATCATTTGATAGAAATCCAGCCAGTGGCCAAATATTATTATGAGCGCCATGAATGTAACTGTAAAGTAGTTACGCTTGCTGGGTCGAGTCATCAATATCAATATCGGCATACAGAAGTCAATGATAAAAACTGCATAGAATATGATACTATAAGGACCTTGCTGACGCATTTTGAAATAAACTGTTTCTTCAGGTATGTTACCATACCATATCAGCAAATATTGAGCAAACCATAAGTATGTCCAGAATATACTGAATGCAAACATAAATTTACCAAGGTCATGCATGTGCTCTTTCGTTACCAACTCAAGATTACCCTGATTCTTTAAGTAAACAACAAATAATAAAATTACAGCCATGCCTGTTACAAATGCGCTTGCAAATGTATACCAGCTAAACAGGGTAGAATCCCAATGTGGCTCTGTACTCATTATCCACATCCATGGGGTTGTACTCATTTGTGTCAGAGCATAGATTAAAATAAACAAGCCTGAAAGCCTTACCATCTTCCAATGTATACGTGGACTATTCTTAATAGCTTTTTCCTGAGCTAAAGAGAGCGAACGAAACTTAGTACCAAAAAATGACCATAAAGCCAGTGTAACCAAAGTAAACCCAACGTACATGCCCGGATTTAAGAAAGCAGACTTTCCTTCAAGTAGCTTATCACCATTAGGGTGTACCCATGGATAAACCGGATTCTGTCCATTTACATCAAATCCAAAAATGATCGAGAACATGATGATAACAGCAATGATGCTGAATATCCAAACATTTGCGCCTATAGCTTCGGGAACTCTTTTATAAGCAACAATCCACGAGCCTTGCGCTAATGAAGCGGCAGCTTGAATGAATACGCTGATTACCGTAATCAAAACGAAGAATACGCTGTCATGCAGTAATATTATCCAAAAGCGTGTTTTGGAATGGACATCAGCATGAGGCCCTGATAACAGCACAAAGATTCCTACAATCAGGGTAAGTAAACCTACCCCCATAAGAGCAAGGCTGGTATTACGTAAACGGCCTGGTATCACAAAACGATCGGTCATTGCAAAACTTTTATTGTATTCTTTAATTATTTATAATTATCCTTTTTTGTTATCACTATTTGTACTCTTCACATCTGTTGCATTTGCCTGAGCTTTACCAGCACTTGCGGTATCTGTTGCAGTCTTGCCACCCGTTGCTGGTCCGACACCAAAAGTAAATGCGTCTCCACCATTCTGAGATTGTACCTTCTTAATATAAGCAATTATCATCCAGCGCTGTTTGATGTCTAGCTGACTTGCATACGATCCCATCATATTCTTGCCATATTTTGCGGCTGCGAACATTTGACCTACAGGCATGTGTAAATATTTCTCACCTTTAAAATTCGCAGGCATTGCTGCAAATTTTCCTGAAGCATACAGCGGGCCATTTCCATCCAGATTGGGACCGTGGCAGATGGCGCAGTAAATATCGAAGAGGCGCTTACCTTCAACCATATCATCATCGCTGAATCGCATGCTGGTGGTAAATGTTTTGTATGCCATTGTATCTCCTTCTTTCAGGTGATCGGGCAACTCATGACCGCGTGCAATAGTACCAGGCACCGGCAACCGGCTTGTCTGGCTGTCTGCAAAGTTAGGATTGGATGTATAAGCATCGTAAGCACGAGAGTAGGTCATGTCAGGCGCGTAAACCCTACCTGGATTGCGACGCATACTACCACTGTTACATGCCGCCAGACCCAGTCCTACCATCAGGCTTGCTACTACTATGCTTTTGGTCTTACTCATATAAATTTTAATTATCAGAACCGGTTATTAATTGCACCGGAGTATTCAAAATATTAGAACTGTTTATTGTTTTTTAGTACCATGCCCTATTTCTGCAATAGCTGGTATGGCTCCTGTTTATCAAATCTTCCGTACCACCATTCTGACTCTGCAATCTGAACGTTCGTTTCTTTAGCGCCTGTCGATTTTAAGAACTCAATAACTTCATTTTCGGGCACCAGATCGTTAAGCTCCAGTGCAATTACAAACATATCATCGCTCTGACGAGGGTGGAAAACGTGTTTCTTCACGCCCGGCATTATCTGATTAAGGTAACAAAAAGTCATTACCATACCTACCGCGGAGAACAACACAGTCAATTCGAAAGTGATGGGTATCCATGCAGGTAAGGAAAAGTGAGGCTTACCACCAAAATTGAGTGGCCAGCTTGAAGTGAGTATCCATGTTATAAAACCAACTGCTGTACTTGTACCGCAAAGGCCGTATATAAAACCTGCCGTATGAAGATCAGTACCTTTTAACCCTAACTCCTCATCAAGGCCATGTACAGGAAACGGAGTATAAACATCATGCAGCTTGTAACCGCTATGACGTACCTTTCTCACAGCAGGAAATAAGACTTCCTCATCATCATAAGCCGCTACCGCAAATTTCTTTATAGCCATTTTATATTTAAATTCAAAAAGTTAAAATTCTATCAACTATTCAAAAATTACTTTAGTGTGCCACTTCATGTTCGGGGCTTGCATGATGTGTTTCCACTTCATGCACAAATTCTTCAAGGCTGAGATCTTCAATTTTATCCATTTTCTTTTTAAACCCTTCGCCAGATGTCTTGAGCACGAATTTGATCTCATGTACAGCGACAACCGGGAAGTATTTAGCAAATAAGAAGTAACATGTAAAGAATAAACCAAAAGTGCCAAGATAAAAACCAACTTCAGGCCATTGAGGGCTATAATATGCCCAGCTACTTGGCAACCAGTCGCGGTACAGAGATGTAACGATGATCACAAAACGTTCGAACCACATACCTATGTTCACCACAATAGACATTACAAATGTGAACGGAATATTGCGGCGTAATCTTTTAACCCAGAATAGCTGAGGAGACACCACATTACAAGTCATCATTGCCCAGTATGCCCACCAATATGGCCCGAGTATGCGCCAATGGAATTCCTGTTGTTCGCCCCATGAGCCGCTATACCATGCTATGAATAGTTCCGTTAAATAAGCAACACCCACTATGGAACCTGTCAACACAATTACTTTATTCATTGCTTCAAGGTGGCCTATGGTGATGTAATCTTCAAGGTGAAGAATTTTACGAGAGATAACCAGCAGTGTGTTTACCATTGCAAAACCTGAGAAGATAGCACCAGCAACGAAGTAGGGAGGGAAGATAGTAGTATGCCAACCCGGTATTACTGATGTTGCAAAGTCCATAGATACTATCGTATGTACTGAAAGTACCAGTGGAGTAGCTAAGCCAGCCAATACAAGCGCTAAAGCTTCCATACGCTGCCAGTTCTTGGCAGTACCTGTCCAGCCGAAAGAAGCAACGCCATATAATAACTTACGCAATTTTGTTTTAGCACGATCACGAACTGTAGCGAAATCCGGGATAAGACCAGAATACCAAAACAGCAATGAAACTGTAAAGTAAGTAGATACCGCAAACACGTCCCACAACAATGGAGAGTTGAAGTTAGGCCATAAAGGACCGCGAGTGTTAGGATAAGGAAGTACAAAGAACCCATCCCATACACGACCCATGTGGAATATGGGGAACTGACCAGCGCACATTACCGCAAAGATGGTCATGGCTTCTGCTGCACGATTTACCCCCGTGCGCCATCCCTGACGGAACAGCAAAAGGATCGCAGAGATCAATGTACCAGCGTGACCAATACCTACCCACCACACGAAGTTGGTGATATCCCAACCCCAGCCAACGGTACGGTTAACGCCCCAGGTTCCTAACCCCCAATATACCGCCCAGGTAACGGAGAAAACCCCAAACAGTAATAATGATACTGAGAAGAGGAAGCCTACGTACCACATGCGGCCCGGCTTCCGCTCAATGGGACTAATAATATCTTCTGTAACCTGATGATAATCTTTCTCACCATCTACCAGCGGTTCCCGTACAAACGATTCGTACTTGATATGCATAGCACGTAATTAGTAAAAGTTCGTTTTTAATTTTTTATTCCCCATTACCTAAAATGCTATCAGGCATTTAAAGTAATGGTTCTGTTCATCTATTTATCTTCATCACACTTTTTCATGGTGTGACACTCTTAATACCTAATTATAAAGACCTGCCCTATTCTATTAAATATGCTCATTATAAATGTCATCCAGTTTTGGATCGCCTGCGACTACCACATCCGTATTGCGAATCTTAGCCAGATAATTCACATTAGGCAGTGTATGCAGATGTTCCAGCGTATAGAATATACGTTCTCTTTGCTGTTGCTTACGCAACTTGTAAATAGCACTATTTGTGTCGTTCACATCACCGAATAAGATCGCATCTGTAGGGCATGCCTGCTGGCAAGCGGTACGAGCTTCACCATCTTTCATTGGGCGGCCTAATTTTTTAGCAGCCAGTTTAGCATCCTGAAGACGTTGAACGCAGAAAGTACATTTTTCCATTACACCACGGCTACGTACTGTAACATCAGGATTCAATACCATTCTTGTCAAGTCATCATTCAGATCATCACGACGGTAATCTTCATACTGATTATCTTCAAAGCAGTCTGCACCATTCCAATCCATCCAGTTAAAGCGACGTACTTTATAAGGACAGTTGTTAGCACAATATTTGGTACCAATGCAACGGTTGTAAGCCATCTGGTTCAGACCTTCATCACTATGGTTGGTAGCTGATACCGGACAAACGTTTTCGCAAGGGGCATTATCACAATGCTGACAAAGCATTGGCTGGAACACTGTCTGTATGCTATCCGGATCTTCCGGCATACCGCTGAAATAGCGGTCAATACGCATCCAGTGCATTTCGTGGTTTTTTATCACGTGATCTTTACCTACAACAGAAACGTTATTTTCTGCCTGGCAGCCTATCACACATGCTCCGCAACCAATACAGCTATTTAAGTCAACCGACATTCCCCAGTGAATACCCGGAGAAACATAGTTAGGATATAAGGTACCATTTTGGCGATAACCTTCATCCATATTTGAATTTATATCAGCAGCGCCTGCAGCAGTTAAACCTGAAGTAGCCTCAACATTCTTCTTTTCTGTAAGAACTTTACCTGTTGCTTCCGCTTCATGTCTTGCCTTTACATCCTCACCTTCTATCGCCCAAGGCACTTCAGCAAACTCACCTACTTCTGCCTGACGTTCTTTTAGCAATACTTTAGGATCATCGCTAAATTCTTCGAGCGTAAATTCATGTATTACAGGACGAGCTTCATAGCTATGATGCTGCTGGGTGCACGCTATATCGTAGAAGTTGTCTGTTTTTTCGATTGTGGCATTGTTTGAATAATCAAAGGTCTGCCCATTGTATGCAACGTAAGAATATGCATTCTTACCAGTATTAGCGGCTGCACGTCCTACTTTAGGATCGCGACCATAGCCTACAGCGACTGCGATAACATCGTTATGAACACCAGGTATAACAACTATTGGCAATTCAAGATCATCGTGGCCATCTACCTTTATCCTTGCTACACGTTTTTTATAATCAACCTCATTGTGATCTGTATAATCTGCATCAAGTAATCCAGCACGATAAGGGGAAACAACTACATAGTTATCCCAGGTAACTTTGGTAATTGGATCAGGCATTTCCTGAAGCCATGGGTTATTGCTCCATGAACCGCCGTAACCGATAGATATTTTCTGATATAGAGCAAGCTCTATTCCGCTTCCCGGTTTTTTAGCCTGTATTTTAGCAACTGCATCTGCTACATTTCCTGTAAATGATGCGCCCCCATTTGCCATTTCACCAGCCGGTTCGAGTATACCATTTTGCAGTGTCTGGTCGAAATTTTCCTGAGAACCCAACTTGGTTTCCCAATATTGCTTCCAGTAATCTCCGTAAGTAGTTGTAGCCCCGGTCCATGCCAACAAGCTATCTGCAAAAGCACGTGTTTTAAACAACGGTGCAATACCCGGTTGCATCAAGCTAAAATAATTAGGCTTAGGCTCAGCATCACCCCAGCTTTCGAGATAATGATGATCAGGAACTATGAATTTACATTTTTGAGCAGTTTCATCCATACGATCAGTAAAGGAAACAGTAACAGGAACTTTAGAAAGGCCCGCTACAAATTTCTTGCTATCGTAATAATCATAAACAGGATTCAGACCGTGAATCATTAATGCACCAACCTGGCCATTGTTCATTGCATCTACTAAAGCATACATATCAGAATCGATACCTTGCTTGTAGTTGCTGGTTACAGCCCAATTGACCGTAGTGCCATTCGCACCGATCTTATCATTTATTGCGTTTATAACTGTCTGAACGCTTACATCATTGCTACCGCATACTACAAGACCGTTTCCTTTCTTAAGATCTGCTGCTGCCTGTGTAATAAGCGCATTTAATTTTTTGCTTGTAAATGAAGGCTGAGCGCCATTTACTATTGCATTATAAAGAGCCACAGCTACAGTACCCATTTCAGAGGGCTTACATGTAGCGCGCTCATCTGCATTTGCACCGGAAATTGAAAGAGTAGGCTCTACCTGATAATGCTTGGAGAGATGTAAATTTTCTGCGCTCATCTTACGTCCTTTTGAATAGCCTTTAGCAAATTCAATAGGAGATAACCATGTACCGAGAAAATCAGCACCTATGCTTACAATTGTTTGTGCTTTATCAAAATGATATGTTGGTAAAGTACGCTTGCCGTAGCTTGCTTCGTTTGCCAACAGCATCCCTGAATAAGAAATGTTGTCGTAAACTATGTGCTTCGCATTAGGATATTTGGCAAGGAACTGATTGATAACGTCTTTAACTGTAGGGCTTAATATAGTACCGGTAAGCAGGTAGGCAGTTTTATTACTTGCGCCCAAGGCCTCCTTAACACTACGGTCAATCGCTTCATAAGTTGCTTCCTGACCTTCTGCATAAGGCTGGCGCAAACGTGCTTTATCATACAGATTTAATACAGAAGCCTGTACACGTGCAGAAGTGCCTCCTTTAGTAATGGAAGAAAGCTCATTACCTTCTATTTTGATTGGACGGCCATCTCGCGTTTTTATGACAACGGCACAATAATCACCGCCATCAACAAATGTAGATGCGTAGTAATTGGGAACACCCGGAACAATATCTTCAGGTTTAATTGCATAAGGGATAGCCTTACGAACAGGCATTTCACAACTTGATACAATTGTAGCTGCCAATGTGCTGAAACCTAAAAACTTCAAAAAGTCACGGCGAGGAGTGGTAGCACTAAACATTTTTTCGCTGAGGTCGAAGGGCAATTCTTCCTTGAACTCATTCTCCACTGTTTCCTGATGTGCAGCACTATTGTGCAACTCATCCAGCCCCTTCCAATATTGTTTTTGACTCATACTTTCGATCCGGTATATTGTTTCCGAATAAATTTTATATAATTTCCAAATGACTCAACTCAACAAAAATATTTCCTAACTAAAAAATCTGCAGGCCTTTCTATCGTAAATCCATCCATAAGAATTAATAGTGACATTTCTGACATTCTGTACCGCCAATATCTTCAACGGTTACACCTGTGCGTTTGCCTTCTTTTAGTTCTTTATGGTATTGTTTATAAATGGTATAATAATCATTGTTAGCAAACTGTACCTGGGTTTGACGATGACAGTTGACACACCAGCCCATAGACAATGGAGCAAACTGGTAAACTTCGTCCATATCCTCGATAGGACCATGACAACGCTGGCATTGAACCTGACCGACCTTTACGTGCTGAGAGTGATTAAAATAAACAAAATCAGGAAGATTATGAATTTTTATCCATTGTATTGGCCTGGCTAATATATTGCCTTGCGCATCGCGCTTGTAGTCTTTTTTTACAGGATCCCAACCTGCATATTCATATAGCTTGTGAATTTCTTTTGTTCCATCTATCTGCTGGCCTTCTGCAGTTACCAATGGGTGATCTCCGGCACCAGTATATTCATTGATCTGTTTATGACAGTTCATACAGATATTAGGAGACGGGATCATTGCCTGCCTGCTCTTTTCAGCGCCCGCGTGGCAATACAAACAGTTTACCTGGTTGATACCAACGTGAACCTTATGAGAGAAGAATATTGGCTGACGTGGCTCGTAGTTTTGCTGACGCCCCATGTTGATAGCACCATTTACGATCCAGTAACCGCAAAGTATGAATACCAATACTCCGGCAATCGCAATAACAATCTTGTTACGATACAGAGGAACTTCTTTTTCGTTGGGGATCCCTTCTTTTTCATTAGCTGCACGACGGAGAGAAGTATTAGCACGCCATAATATAACAGCCAAAACAAGAAGCACTAATGTAATTACTACATAAAGCCAGCTATTAGCTTCACCACCACCATTTGAAGTGCCCCCAGAGGGACCAGCGACAGGACCTGTTGTAGGTTGCGTATATGTATCTACATACTTAAGGATGGCATCGATATCATCTTTTGACAGCTGAGGAAATGCTGTCATCTGAGTTTTGTTGAACTTATTGTATACATCATTTGCGTATTTATCGCCACTTGCGATAACTGCTGATGAATTGTGTACCCAGCCATAAACCCAATCGTGAGAGGGGAATGTTTTATCTATATTCTGCAATGCAGGGCCTGTGGCATCCTTTAAAGGATTGTGACAAGAGGCACAGTTGGCCTGGAAAAGTGCTTTTCCATCTGGGGCTGCAACTGCTGAAAAATTGCTAAAAAACAGGGCAATGACTAAAACAAATGCACTTCTGGCAATTTTTCGGAACATCAGTTGAAATGATTCTGACACAGTAAAAATTTTGAAAATTAACGTTCCTTTTCGATAAAGCGAGTGCAAAACTACAACACAAACGTGAAAATTAATACACATTTTGTAAAAAATGTTTTTCAATACTGGCGCAGCTTTCAGGCGATTTTTCATTATTAAATAAATTCCTAATGTCATTCTATTGTCACAAAAACGATCGATTTTCAGGGTTCTAAAGGGCCATCTATAAGATGGTGCTATTAACAAAATTTCAAGGGCTTTTTTCTCCTAATTCCGCACCTATATACTGCCTGTTCTACCCCCATCTACAGGTATGCTGGTTCCATTTACATATCCGGCTGCCGGTGTGCATAAGAACGCTACCATTGCTGCTATTTCCTCCGGTTTGCCAAAGCGCTTGGCCGGGACTTCTTCGGTCATTTCCTTTTCTATAGCTTCTTTACTCTTCCCTGTTTTTGCTGCCTTACTATTAATTATAGTCTCCAATCTGCCGGTAGTGGTAGAACCCGGCAACACATTGTTTACAGTTATACCAAACTGTCCAAGCTCGTTTGCCATTGTTTTAGCCCATGACGCAACTGCGCCACGTATGGTATTGGAAACGCCCAAACCATGTAAGGGAATTTTTACAGAAGTGGAAATAATATTGACAATTCGCCCATAGCCTGCGTTTTTCATGCCGGGGCTTACCGTTTGCACCAATAAATGGTTGCAAATGAGGTGTTGCTGAAACGCATTCAGAAATTCTTCGGGCCTGGCATCGGTAATAGGGCCCCCTGCTGGGCCGCCACTGTTATTTATTAATATATCTATGGATTGTTGTTTTACAAAAGCCGCTACCACATCCTGCACCTGCTGTGGTTGCTGAAAATCTGCAACGAGATAGGTATGCCGCTGACCATTAGCAGTTTCAAGCGTCTTTAATGCTTCCTTTAGCTTTTCTTCGTTGCGTGAAATGAGCACGCACCTGGCGCCAAGTGAAGCAAGCGCCTGCGCAGATGCAAGCCCTATACCTTGTGTACTACCGGCCACTAATGCGGTTTTTCCTGAAAGGCTCAATGAAAGCATAAAATAAATTTCGAAGGCGAAATTACTCCTGACGCGGAAAAAAGCAATTAACTTATTTCTATACTGTGCTTCGGGTATATAAATCAACTAATTACAAAACCCCATTTACTTCCTGAAATTCCGGATGTTATATGTGAATGTAAGCATCAGGTAGCGCTGCAACGTGGTAGTTTGCATATCCTGTATATAGGTTTGATAAATAAGATGTTGAATATTATTATTCTCCTTTAGTAAATCATAAACTGTGAGACGTAAATCGCCCTGCCTCTTCCTGAAAAACTTTTTACCGACACTCATGTTCCATACGGCGTAATCCTGATTAAAGCCCTGGGATAATCCGGAATTATGTTCGTAAGAAACATCAGTCTGATATACAAATCCTTTCCAGAATATCAGATTCAAAGTCAGGTGATTTGCCTGGTTTATATATAGTGTGTTAATGTTTGCGTTTAAAGAGTTAATGTCTGAATTAAGAGAAGTGCTGGAAGAAATCATAAAGTCAACATTCTCACTGATATTACTATTAAGGTTAATGCCAATACTTCCTGCCTTGGTATTACCATAATTCACCTGGCTATTAATAATAGCAGGCATACGCGACCAATTGACGTTTGCATTAAAGTTCAGGTTACTTTTTATAAACTTTAATGGCATACCATAACTTGAATAAGCACTCAGGCTCCAGTACCCGTTTATGTTTACCGGCATAGTAAGCTGCGAGCCTTTGGGTAGAATAATATTTTGCTGTAGCAGCGTATCCTTATCTGCGATGATCGAATTATTAGTAATATAATTCTGTGTGAGATTTCCTGAGATTGATATAAAAAAATTAGTAGATCGAGTAGTATTTGTTGCATTGTAATGCACATCAAAATGATGCTGATAAGGTTGTTTCAGATCGGGGTTTCCTGTGTATAGCTGTAACTGGTTACTATTATTGATCACGTTTTGTAATTGGGTTACAGAAGGTGCATAAGTAGAAGTATTATAAGAGAACCGGAGATTTTTTGTTTTTGAAATCTTGTATTGGAAATAGGCAATAGGCAAAAAGCTACTGAATGTACGGCTCAATTGAAAGTTATCAGGCAATTGTTGATTATCTGATAGCTCAGTCAGTTGATAATAGGTGCCTATTGAAAATTCATATTTCTCGTGCCTAAGCATATAGCTGCCCCCACCTTTATGAGCAATGTTCCTGCTGGAAAATGTGTTGGATAATGATGTATCGGGAATGGTGTATGATTCTGTAGCATTGGAATAATTGTAAACATTTCTATCAGATAAGGCGGGGATATAATTTATGTCATACTGCAATTGAAACAACCCATTCTTTCCTGATGGTTCGGTATAGTTGGCATTAGCTGATAATGCCCATGTATTTTGTTTACTAATTGTTTGTTGATCCTGGTTGTTATTCAATGTTGGGTCGTTAAAAAATAGATTTTGAGCATTAAGGTGACTATTGTCGTCATTGTGACTATTATTTGCATTTGCATTGATAGAAAAAGTCCTGCCTGCTTTTTTGAATTTATGCCTGAATAAAAGATTATTGGAAAAATTATAACCTAACAGGCTGGAAGAACTATTATTGATTGTCTGGTTGAGCATTGTGTCAGCCTGCTTTGTATTACCAGATAAGGATGATGGACTATATGCCTTTTGCAAAGAAAGGTTTGGTTGTATCAAAAGTGAATTGGAGGAATCTATATTGTAGTTCAAGCGCAGATAAAAATTATGGCTGTAACTTCTATTATCTGAATTACTGGTTTCATTATATACCTGTCCCGAATCTGCCGCAAGGATATATTGCCTGCGGGTAATTCTATCTAATTGATTATCGCTTTCATTATAGGTATAGCTGCCACTGACATCTATTTTTTTTCCCCACTTATCGTTATAGTTAATTCCGGCAGCCTTTGTTGTTGCTATTCCCCCACCCCCGCCCGGCAATCCGGTGATATTCTGATCACCGATATTCTGGGTATTGATATCATTGGTTTGCGCAGTTATGGATATACGTCTGTCATCGTCAAAGTCATTGATGTTGCCACCTGCCAGGTAGGTATTGTCACTACCATAGCCTGTGAAAGCCTTGCCAAACTCGCCATTACGTTTATCAGGCTTGGTAATGATGTTAATCGTTTTTGTTGTGGTTCCTTCGCTGAAACCAGTAAATTTTTCCTGGTCGCTTTTTTCATTGTATACCTGCACCTTATCTATTACCTCGGCAGGAAGATTCTTTAATGAGGCATAGGGATCTGTACCGAAAAAAGGCTTGCCATCTATTAATACCTTTGTTACGCTCTCGCCCTGCGCTTTTACATCCTTGCCATTTACATCCATTCCAGGCATTTTTCTTACCAGGTCTGACGCATCGGCATCAGGATGAGTTTTGTAAGCGCCTGCATTAAATTCTGTAGTGTCTCCTTTTTGGGCTACTGCCAGTATTTTGTCTACTATTTTTACCTCATTTAAAGTAGCATTTGCTTCAAGGTTTATTTTTCCCAGATCTACGTTTGCATCTATAACATTTACAGATCTTCTGTAGCTTTCATAACCTATATAGCTGACAATGATATTATACTTGCCAGGTTTAACCGGCCCTAATGAAAAATGCCCAGCGGTATCTGTGACGGTACCATTTTTGGAAGAGTCGACTGAATGAGCGATTACTACACTTGCGCCGGGCAGCGTAACACTATTTTTTACATCAATTATTTGTCCCCTTATCTTATATCCCTGACACCAGGCTGTATTACAATATACACCTGCAGTCAATAAAAAAATAAGGGCATAATAGAAACGCATGCTTTATATGTAGAAAGGTTTTAAAGGTAGGGATTTGCCGTTAAAATATGCGTTTCACAAACCGCTATTGCAACAATTTTTGTATCTTCTCAATTAAGGCATCTGTTTGGTTTGGCATTGGGATATCTGAAGCCATGTGTCCTTTTTTGTCGATTAAAAGATAAGTTGGCACTGATTTAATGTTATATAGGGAAGCCACAGGCCCATTCCAACCACCTTTATCTCTTGCATTTATTCCGGAAACCCTGTATTTACTAATAGCGCCTTTCCAGGCTGCTTCATCATTATCAATTGAAATGTTCAGGAAGACTACATTGTCGTCATTTTTAAAATGATCTTCTACTCTGTGTATGTATGGTATCTGGCCTATGCACGGAGTACACCAGCTTGCCCAAAAATCCAAAAAAACCACTTTCCCTTTCAGATCCGACAGACGTACTTCTTTCCCGTTTATATCTGTAATTTTAAAATCAGTACTACCGGATTGCATCTTCTTCTTTAACACAACTTGCTCTTCTATTGTAGCCTTATATTCACTTTTAGGGAAATGCTTCTTATATTCTGCAAAAAGCTTTAACTCTCTTTGGTATGAATAGTTCTTGCTAAAGACGCATAGGACCCTTGCAATAAAATATTCAGCAGTTTTAGGAGGCATGTTTTTATAGGAGAGCTTTATCATACTGTCATCCATCCTGTATGGATTTGTTGAATCATTTTCGATACCATGTGCCATTAATGTAAAAGCATAATAGTTATCAACATAATCTCTATATTGAGGTAGAAGTAATAAATTATCACTAAACGCTTGGGGTACATGAGCGACAACGTTAAAAGATTCTTTATCGTAATCCTTCAGAGGAACAAATGACTTTTGCTTTTTTCTCATTTCGTGTAGAGGAGCATAAATAAGCATTCTCTTATACCCATCATATGTAAATAGATTTTCCCAGTATTTATTAAATGATGAAGGAAGATTCCTTTTATTGTCATCTAAGAAATCAATTTCTTTTTGTTCCTGCTCTGCTACGCCTTTTTCAAAATCATCAGGGTTGTTTACATACAGCGGTCGAATTTTAGCGCCGTAGTCTCCCAATGCCCCCATTTCAAGAACATGCTTTGCCGTAAAATTGGCAATGTCCTTTCCTTTACCTTCATAATGCAGCGTTTTGTCAAAATCACTTGCATCTACTGTCATATTCAAATCATAACCGGGTTCAACAAACAAATCTGTTGTCTGGTTACCATGGTCAATCTCCAACTCTGTTATTTTATCTTTCACAGGGAATTCAAGGGAAAAGCTGCCATCGCTTTTTAGTTTGGCGCCATATATCTGTAGTTTGTAATTAATTTTGTCAATATTGAATGATACAATAACGCTATCTGCAATAGGGTGTTCTATTTTGCCATGCAGTTTTACTAATTGACTGCTCCAGGTAGGAAAATAGCAGAAGCATAGGGTCGCGATGGATAAAAATTTTAGTTTCATTTTATTTTTAAAAAAGCAGTTATGTTATAGTATACCATATTTACAGCCTATTTGCTGCAATAGCTGGTAAAGTGTTTGAGGTAAAAATTAAGACGAGATTTAAAAAGTATCTTTTAGAAAATTGAAAAGAATCCTGCATAATTTATAGGTTGATTGTGTTTGGGTGAGCATAAAAGTATTAAAACTTCTAATTTTAAGTGAAGAGAAACTAAAAATACTTTGATTTAGTTCAAATGATTATCAATAGGAATAACAGCCATTTTACCCCTTTCATAATAATACAAGTGTTCTCCCGACAATGAAATGCCTGGGATTACTTCCAAATCTTTTAGATACTTGTTGCTAATTATTTTCCCACTTTTTAAATTGAAATACATCTCATATTTGTCATGCTTTATAGTATAGACAAGGCAAAGCAGATCTGGATTTACTGCTTTTATGTCCCAAACTGCATAAGGAAGATATTTTGCCTTCGATTTCGGATTCATTACATCGTCCATACCGACAAATATTGAATCACCAAAAGGGATAGTATAATGCTCATCGGTGGAGACATTATACACTATATTGGAAAATGGTAAAACACTGTAAGGATATGAAAAACACGGCACAGACTGATTATACATAATGTTGTTCTTTGTATATATCGGTGGTAGCGTATCATTCAATATTTGCTGAAATACATATTTCCCATCTTTTAAAGAGTATTTAGCCAAGTGATAATTTTTAGATTGGTCATTGGGACGCTTGCTAATAGGAAAAAAGATATCCTTGTTTGAATCATCAAGACAAAAGCCCGATTCGTCTGTTCCAAAGTGATTGTCATCATGATGAAGTATAGGGTATATGTTCAGCAATTTGCTTCCTTTACTATATTTATAAATGTATAATTTTTTATATCCCATTGTATCTTTAGAACCTGGAGATGCTGGTAAAAAGTCATACAACTCAACCCAATAAATAGATAGCGTTATTGCTTACATTGTATGCACTAAAATAAGGTTTATATATCCTATATGCCTTCACGCTCTGCATATTTTGCAGAGGTTGTTTTTCAATAGATTTTTTTACTAAGTCTTCATTTAATGTCAAGGTGTCAACATTTCTGCTGGCTCTATTAATTACATACAGCTCATTATTAATCTTGTTGTATGCGTATAAATATTTTTCATCGGCTTTTAATTTAAACCTGTGTGGTAAATACAAATTATTGAAAGTATCGTTTGCTTGTGAATGTAAGTATTGTTTCATCGTATTTTCGAAATAATCACCATTTATTCCTTTCAACGGGGAGCGGAATATTTCCCTACCATCTTTATATATGATTACTTCAGAAAGTTGTCCTCTGCCAATGGAATCATACAGTTTGGTTGACCAAACAATTGGAAGCTTATATTTTGACAGGTTGTATTTTTCTTCAATTGCAGTTGAGTCAGACCTATATTCATCCTTAAAAACTATTGTAAAAGGCATTTGATGTAAGTCGATCTTTGCAATGCCGTATTGACAAAGGAAACAATCATTGAGGCTAAATTTTATGTATCCAACCTGAGAATATGAAATAGTAGAAGAGACAATAAAAAGAAAAAGAAATAATATAGTTTTTAGAAAATACTTTTTAAAAAACTGCAGATGATATTGCATAATTTATAGGTTGAGAAGTTTAGGATAAATAAAAGTATGAAAACACTCGATTGAGGAAATAGAAGAAAAGTTAAAAATGTTTTTTAACGTTACCACACCTATTACTACAAACAAAAAAGGCACCCATAAAATGAGTACCCTTTCATTCATAACTGTTGGTCAACTATTTTTCAGGCATTATGCCTATCTCTGAATGATATTTTTAATATGCAACTTTAGAATAAGTATATGTTACAATTCCACCTGCCTTTCTGAAAGTAACTTCGACTTCTACAGGTTGAAAGGCAGATTTTACTGCTTTGGTTACTGTGCTGAATATTTTGTTTAAGTTTTTCATGTTTTATTATTGTGGTGGTTAATTAAATTGATGAAACAAAGATGATACACAGAACGAGTAGCGAAAAGAATTTGGATGAGCTTAACCTGCGCTTAATAATCGGTTAACCAGCCAATAACAATCCATATAGTTATTTTTTAATGTAAATATCCGCGTGAACACTTGCCAGTAAACACTTTAGCCATCTTAAAAAAATGACTCATTTATCCACTTATATCAGTATCTTTGTTTTTAGCAATAGCTGGTACAGTTTGCTCAGCCTATCCAATAAATATTTGCCGGGCTTTTTCTGACTCCATACAAAGCGTTTTTTTTAATTTTTACAACTAATTTTACTTTTCTTGAATTCAGACTTTTTTAATTCGATGGAATATAATACCACACGTAGCAAATTGCTAATGCCTGAATATGGGCGTAACGTGCAAAAAATGGTAGAATATCTACTCACGGTAGAAGACCCCGAGAAGCGCCTTCGAAATGCAGAAGCAGTAATAGAGCTGATGGGGACGTTAAATCCTCATCTAAAAACCATTGAGGATTACAAACACAAACTTTGGGATCATCTATACCAGATGACCGATTTCAGGCTTGAGGTGGCGGCACCATACCCGATGCCAACTCCCGAGTCTATCCATAAAAAACCGGAACCACTTCCTTATCCACAGGCAGATATTCCACACAGACATTTGGGTAAAAACATGGAGGCATTGCTGGAAAAAGCGCTTGCTGAAACTGACGAGGAAAAAAGGCAGGGCTTTACACAAGCCATTGGTTACTACATGAAACTGGCCTATACCAACTGGCATAAAGAACCGGTGCACGACGACATGATAAAAAATGAGCTATCCGTACTATCTGACGGACAGCTTGTATATGAAACGGGTGGATACCGCGTGCATTTCGACAATCGTAATTACAAACAGCGTAATAATAACAATAACCGCAATTACAAAGGTGGCGGACACGGCAACCAGCGCAGCTATGGCAACAGTGGTAGCAGTAGCGGCGGCGGCGGCGGCAGCTACGGCAATAACTACAATAAAAACCGCAATAAATTCAAGAATAAAAACAAATAATCTGCTGCTGAACCATGAATGCCTTTGAGATTCGCGGAGGTCATCCATTGCAAGGTGTAATAACACCTCAGGGGGCCAAAAATGAAGCATTGCAGGTCTTGTGCGCAGCACTACTTACCGACCAGCCAGTAACAATAACCAATATCCCTGATATACTCGACGTAAATGCCCTCATAGAATTGCTTGCAGACATGGGTGTTGAGATAATAAGGCCTACACGCAATTCAGTAATCCTACAGGCACATAATATCAACCCGGAATATTTTTCTTACCAGGCATCCAAAAAGAAAACAAGTAAGCTACGTGGCTCCGTAATGCTTGCCGGACCTATGCTCGCCCGTTTTAAAAAAGCATATATCCCACAACCCGGTGGTGATAAAATAGGCCGTCGCAGATTGGATACACATATTCGTGGCTTTGAAAAACTTGGGGCAAAATTTCATTTCGATTCAGAACAACATTTATTTACACTCAATGGCACTGCGCTGAAGGGCACTACCTTAATGATGGAAGAACCTTCTGTGACAGGCACGGCCAACCTGGTGATGGCAGCAGTGCTTGCTCCAGGGATAACAACAATATACAATGCTGCCTGCGAGCCCTATGTGCAGCAACTATGCCACATGCTGAACAGAATGGGGGCGCGTATTAACGGCATCAGCTCTAATCTGCTTGTAATAGAGGGTGTAGAAAAATTATATGGATGCGAGCATCACCTGCTCTCTGATATGATAGAGGTAGGATCTTTCATAGGCCTCGCCGCTATGACTAAAAGCGACATTACTATAAAGAATGCGAATGTTGCCCATCTTGGTGTGATACCTGAGACATTTGAAAGACTTGGCATAAAACTATCCATAAACGACGACGATATACATATTCCCGCGCAGGATCATTATAAGATCCAGAATTTTATAGATGGATCAATACTTACCATCTATGATCATCCCTGGCCTGGCTTTACCCCCGATCTTCTAAGTATTGTATTAGTAGTAGCTACACAAGCAAAAGGCACACTATTAGTGCATCAAAAAATGTTCGAAAGCCGTTTGTTCTTTGTAGATAATCTCATTTATATGGGTGCACAGATAGTGCTTTGCGACCCACACCGGGCTGTAGTAATAGGGCTTGATAAGCAAGTGCCATTACGCGGTATCAATATGGTGTCTCCCGATATTCGTGCGGGTGTGGCAATGCTTATTGCTGCCTTATCTGCAAACGGGAAAAGTGTTATACAGAACATTGACCAGATAGACCGTGGCTACGAGCGCATTGATGAACGTCTTAATGCACTCGGAGCCGATATAAAAAGGATTTAGCCTTTAATTACTGTACTTCTTGAAGATCGCAATAGCGTTGTGGCCACCAAAGCCAAATGTATTGCTCATACAGATATTCAATGTTTTTTTCTGCGCCTTGTTTGTTATTATTTCTATGTTGGCAGGAATCATATCCTCCAGCTCTTCTATATTAATTGTTGGCGGGATAATGTTATCGTGCAACGCCTTGATACATGCTATCGCCTCTATTGCACCTGCGCCGCCTAATAAATGCCCAGTCATTGATTTAGTTGCACTTACAGAAAGCACTTTATCAGTATTTTCTAATGCACGCTGCATGGCAATAATTTCGCTTGGATCTCCCACACCCGTAGAGGTGGCGTGTGCATTTACATAATCCACGTCATCGATAGTAATACCCGCATCTTCCAACGCGAGATTAATAGCCCTGTAAGCGCCTTCACCTTCAGGATGAGTGGCAGACATGTGATAGGCATCAGCAGTCATTGAAGCACCGATTATCTCGGCAAGTATAGTTGCACCTCTTTTTATTGCATGCTCATAAGATTCCAGAATTAATGCGCCTGCACCCTCGCCCAGCACAAAGCCATCCCTATTCTTATCAAAAGGCCGTGATGCTGCAGCAGGGTCATCATTCCTGGTTGATAACGCTTTCATTGAGTTGAAGCCACCAACAGAAGCATATGTAACAGGAGCCTCGGAGCCACCTGTGATCATTACGTTTGCCTTGCCCCAGCGGATATAATTAAATGCATCCATTATTGCGTTGTTAGAAGCGGCACAAGCCGATACTGTAGCATAATTGATGCCCTTAAAACCGAACTTTATAGAGATCATTCCAGGGGCCATATTGGCGATCATCTTAGGAACAAGGAAAGGATTAAATCTTGGTGTTCCATCGCCTTTAGCAAATTCGGTAACCTCATGTTCCAATGTTCCAATACCGCCATTACCTGACGCCCATATCACACCTATCTTATTAAAATCGATATCGCTATTTAATAAGCCGGCCTGGTTGATAGCTTCTTCTGCACTTATTAGTGCATATTGAGTAAACAGATCGTACTTGCGAGCTTCTCCCTTTTCGAAATATGTATTGGGATCGTATTCCTTTATTTCGCAGGCAAAACGTGTTTTGAATTTAGAAGCGTCAAAACGAGTTATGCCCGCTGCTCCGCTAACTCCTTTTATCATATTTTCCCAATATGCCGCGACGTTGTGGCCTAATGGGTTTATTGTTCCAAGTCCTGTTATTACTACTCTTTTCATAAATAGAATTTACTTACACAAGTAAGCTGAATTATCAAAAAAATATTATCCTTTTAAACTTTTTAAAATTGCCTTTTCTATTATTGAAAAATCATCTTCTCCTGTTATGCGTGATAGCTGCAATGCTGCCAGCATATTTGTAATGATCAATAATGCTTTCGTTCGTGGTGTTTCATTAAAAACAAATTCACCATTCTTTCGTCCTTCAGCCAATATATTCGTCAAAGCAGCCAGCGTATCCTTAACCATGATCTTCAATTCCCGCTGCACATCTTCTTCAAGAGAATACAACTCTGCAGCCAAAGCTCCGACCAGGCATACCTTATTATTTTTATAGCTTTCAACATATACATTCATAAAAGCCTTTAGCCTGGCTAAAGCTGACGAGGAAGCATATTTACTATCTAAATCATTTACCGCCTGTAAATTCCTATGAATAATGCTTACCCCAAGATCAGATTTTTTAGGGAAGTAATAATGTATGGCAGCGTTTTTTATGCCCAGCGGACGTGAGATATCATTATAGCTAAAAGCGTTATAGCCATTTTGCCGGAGCAAATCCTCACCGATCTTCAATATTTCATCCCGCTTGTCGGACATATGGCAAACTTACATACTAGTAAGTAAATTAACAAATACGTTGATGAACTTGTTAATAATTTAAAATAGAATTAACCGCAGATAATTTTAAACTATTTTATTGAAGATTTGGTAGTTGTAGTACATTTTCTAATCTACATGAGGCCGACCCAAGTATTTCTTAAAAAAACCCGTCTAACATATTATGCTCCAACCTTAAACTTGCTTTTATGAAAAAAACACTACACTATTTACTATTTGTTATTTCCTTTTGTTCTTTACATTTTAATGCTTATGCACAGAGCATATTTCACGGCTACGAGGTAATGGATACTACTGTTTTTAATTTTAATAAAATAGATTCGCTAAACCATTACATTACATCAGGTGGCTATTATTATTATCCTGTAACATTTATTGTAGATACAACCGGCATGAACCTTTGGGAGATAGGTGCTACTGTTAAACCATTTTTTGCAGATTCCTCTCCAATTAAAGCAATAATGACTGATACTTTACATAATTATCCTATTAACGCAAATAGCTCTTTTGTTTTAAAATTAAGTCCAGCCGGCGACAACAATATCATTTCATTCTGGCATAAATATCAAACTACAGCTGGCCATGATGGTGGCATAGTAGAGTTTTCGGCAGATAATGGCGTAACATGGCAAAATATATTAGGAGATTGTAATGGGGATTCAATGTTTAGTACTCCAACTATACTAACTAATAATTTTTATGGGAAAAATGATACCCTGCTATCAGGAGAGGCGGCATTTAGCGGCACTAGTGGAGGATGGCAATTATCTCAATTCCAGTTTTTCAACTTTATTCCTGTAAGGCTATCAGGAAGTTCCAGTTGCATTAATGATTCAGAGATGTTGATCCGTTTTCGATTTAAAAGCGATTCAATTCCTGATTCTTTGGATGGCTGGATTATTAGTAAAATAGAACTTGAATTGGACGCATATTCAGGTGTACCAACGATAAGCAAACCTCAATCTTTAAAAGTATTTCCCAATCCTTCCATAGATGGTATATTTCATTTTCCTGCTTTAGACAATGAGGGGAAATATTCAATGGAAATATTTAATGCTGTGGGTGACAAGATTTATACAGGTAATTATCTACGTGATGTAAACTTAAGTAACAACGCCAGAGGAATTTATTTTTATAAGGTAGGAAACGGCACTCAATATTACCGTGGAACAATTAGCGACGAATAATCACTCAAAATAGTTCTAACTTGCACATGATTGGCACATACGCTAATTATGTTGCTATGGATGACCATTCGACTGGCGAAACGTTAAGACACTTACTTCAAAACTTCTACAAGGAGTATAACCTTGGTGAAAATGGTGGTATCCAGGATTCGAAAGTAACAATTGAGGTTTCAAAGAATTTTCATTTCTACATTCCAAACTTCGACGATAGACGAAAAGCTGTATTAAAACATGACATTCATCATTTAATAACAGGCTACAAAAGTGATTTTAAAGGAGAAACCGAAATAGGGGCGTGGGAAGTTGCTTCCAGTTGCACCCATTATTGGGTAGGCTGGGCACTTAACCTTCACAGCTTTGCATTAGGCGTGCTTTTAAATCTTCGTGGAGTTTTCAATGCTTTTGTAAGAGGATCAAGATCGGGAAACCTATATCATGACCTGATACCTGATGAACAGGCATTAGATAGTACAGTACATGAACTGCAACAGTTGCTTCATATTCCCCAAAAATCTGAAAAACTACGAGCTACGGCAAAAGAAATTCTTTTATTCATTTTCTGGCTATCGGTAGGAGGTATTTATTCGTTGGCATCTATTGCTATCCTCCCATTGGTGGTTGCTTATAATGTATACCTTGCAATCAATTCAAAAAGAATTAATATTAAGGATTCTGCTGCGTAAGTTCATATAAAGCCACTTTTTACTTTTTGGAGTAATAACACGACCTTTGCGCAAATTTTCTAAAAACAAATGGCTTTACAAGCAGGTATAGTAGGACTGCCCAATGTGGGAAAATCAACTTTGTTTAATGCAGTGAGCAATAGCGCTAAAGCTCAAGCTTCGAACTATCGCTTCTGTACTATAGAACCAAATGTGGGACAGGTGGATGTGCCGGATGAAAGATTGGGCAAACTGGCAGAGCTGGTAAATCCTCAAAAAATAGTACCTACTACAATAGAGTTTGTAGATATAGCAGGGCTTGTAAAAGGCGCCAGTAAGGGAGAAGGATTGGGAAATAAATTTCTGGCAAACATTCGCGAAGTGGATGCTATTATCCATGTGATACGATGTTTTGAAGATGAAAACATCTTACGTGAAGAAGGCGAGATCAATCCAATTAGTGATAAAGAAATCATTGATACTGAACTGCAGCTAAAAGACCTGGAAAGTGTAGAGAAGAAAATACAGCGTGTAGAAAAACAGATTAAGGCGGATCCAAAGATGAAACGCGCTTATGATGTTCTTGTACAGTGCCAGGAGCATTTGGGAAAAGGGAAGAACATCCGCAGCATGCAACTGGAAGGCGAAGACCTGGAAGCTATTGCAGATCTATTCTTACTTACACAGAAACCTGTTTTGTATGTGGCTAATGTAGATGAAGCTGCTATCCTTACAGGAAATAAATATTCTGAAATACTTGTAAAATCTGCAACTGAAGAAGGCGCGCAAGTGATTGTGATGAATAATTCTATTGAGGCGCAGATATCTGAACTGGAAACCCAGGAAGACAAAGAATTATTTTTTAGCGAATATGGGCTCACAGAGCCGGGGCTTAACCGCTTGATACGCGCTGCATATCAATTACTGAATCTTATTACCTACTTCACAGCAGGTGTGCAGGAGGTGAGGGCATGGACGATACATCGTGGATGGAAAGCGCCACAGGCTGCAAGCGTGATACATACAGATTTTGAAAAAGGTTTTATTAAAGCTGAAACTATCGCTTATAAAGATTTTATACACTATGGCAGCGAGCAAGCCTGTCGTGAAAATGGTAAATTGCGCATAGAGGGTAAGGAATATATAGTGCAGGATGGTGATGTGCTGCATTTCAGGTTTAATGTATAATGCAGTTTTTGCGTATAATTCTGTAATTAAATACTTCTTAACTTCACAACCTTATTTTTAAAACTGATGAAATATCTACCAATTCCTTCTAAGCTATACGAACAAAACAGGCAGCGCTTTATAAAACAAATGAAGCCTAATTCAATCGCCATTTTTGCCGGTAATCCTATTTTATCAACTAATGGTGATGCCATATATACTTATCGTCCAAATTCAGACGTATTGTGGCTGTCTGGTATAGTGCAGGAAAAATCAATGGTGATATTGTATCCTAATAACCTTGATGAAAGTGCGCGTGAAGTATTAGTACTGCTAAGACCTAACGAACACCTGGAAAAATGGGAGGGCCATAAGCTGCGCATGGATGAGGCCACAGCCATATCCGGTATTAAAAATATACAATGGGCAGATAGTATAGATGCTTTTCTACAAGTAATGATGCATCATGCAGATAATGTGTACCTGGACACAAATGAAAATGACCGCATGGACACTTCATTATTCCGTCCAGACTTATTGTTTGTTCATGAATTTATGAAGCGTTATCCGTTGCATAAGTACGAGCGTTCCGCACGAATCATGAAAAATCTACGTTCTGTTAAAACAAAAGAAGAAATAGAAGTTACAAAACGCGCTATAGAAATAACAGAAAAGGCTTTTCGCAGGGTGATGCAATTTGTGAAGCCCGGTGTAATGGAATATGAAATAGAGGCTGAAATAACACATGAGTTTTTGCGCAACCGCGCAACCCGCCATGCTTATGATGCCATTATAGCATCGGGTGACCGTGCGCGCGTGTTGCACTATGTAGAAAACAACCAGGAGTGTAAAGCTGGTGAGCTGATACTAATGGATTTTGGTGCAGAGTATGGCAATTACGCAGCAGACATGACGCGTACCATACCTGTGAGCGGCAAGTTTACAAAAAGGCAAAAGGATGTATACAATGCAGTGCTTGATGTGCACAATTATGCTAAGGGTTTGCTAAAGCCGGGAATAACAATTCTTGATTACACCAATAAAGTAAATATTGAAACCGAGAAACAATTGGTAAAGCTTGGCTTGATCAGCAAAACAGATATTAAAAATCAGGACCCCGCAAATCCTGCTTACCGTAAATATTTTTATCACGGCGTAACCCATCATCTCGGTATTGATGTGCATGATCTGGGCACCCGTAATGAGCCTATAAAAGAAGGCATGCTTTTTACGGTTGAGCCAGGCATCTACATAGAAGAAGAACAGATGGGCATCCGTATAGAAAACAATGTATGGATCACTAAGAGTGGAAATACAGACCTGTTTAAAAGCGTTCCAATAACTGTGGAAGAAATAGAAGCGGGGATGAAAAAGAAATAGAGCAGATATTTAACTTCGAATACAAATTCAACTCCTATGAAAAAATACTTGCCCTTTATCCTACTATTTGTTTTTACCAGCTCTCAGCTTTGGGCACAGGATACAGTAATGAACACCCCTAAGAAAAAAACAGGTCTTTTTTTGCGAGTTGGCCTTGGATACGCTTTTCCGCAGGCAGGCCAAACGATGGATGTAAACAGCAATCCTTATGCAGCCAAGATCAATTACAGCAACTTTGGCAGCAGCTATTCATTTAGCTTAAAGAAAGCATCCTTTTCGGCAGGTCTTCAGGGAATTGCAGGTGTCGGCTATATGGTTAATCAGCACATAGGTTTCCTGGTAGATGCAGCCATTGGTATTGCGCCTAAAAAATACACTACCACCGTAGACAGCCTGGAAATACAAGCAAACCCGGCAAATGAAACTGTGACACAACAAACACAAACGCCTGTATTTGTAATCCCTGCTTTGCTGTTGCAAACAGGAGGCACTCATTATAATCTTTATGTAAGAGCTGGCATAGTACTGCCTGCCAAAAGCAAAGTAATAGCGCATATAGACGATCAGCTTCTTAGCCCTGCAACATTTACATCGCCAATATCAGATAGCAATGTAAACACAATAAATCGCACATTAGAAACTAAATCGAGCTTTTCACTAGGATTTAGCGGTGCTGCTGGCGTGAGCTATAACATCAACGACCAGTTTAAGTTGTGGGGGGAAATAAGCTTTGTGTCTTTATCACTATATACAAAAGAGACAGACCTTACGGAGTTTAGTGTTAACGGTAGCAATATGCTGTTTAATGTTCCGCGCAGTGAGCTAAGTACTAAATACGGGAAAAGCGGCAACACTGTACCGACAAATAGCATTGGCACAGTGCCTGCCTATTCAATTCCATTTAGTAATGTCGGAATTAACATAGGTGTTTCATACCATTTTTAAATACTAAATTTTTTTTATTAAAACCCCTGTCTATTCCTATTTTCGTAGTTCAATAACTATTATGAAAAGAGTTACCCTTATTACAATAGCCCTTTTAATATGCTTTTTTGTAAACACTAATGCACAAGGTTTGTATGTTCGTGGAGGAGTCGGCTATTCATTTCAGCTTGCCGGCCAAACAATAGATGGGAATGGGAATGTTTTAAATGGCTCTCTAAATAACTTTAAAAACGTATTTGGTGCTGATAGCTTTGCATTATATAATGTCAAAAAAGCATCTTTTTCTTCAGGCTTTCATGGCTACGTTAGTGTTGGTTACATGCTTAATAATCACATAGGTGTAGAATTGGGTGGAGATTTTGGCCTATCACTTACAAAATACACAGGCACATATGATAATGTGCCGGGGATTGACACTATACCAAGTACAATAACTCAAAAACAATATGCACAAATTCCCATTGTATTAATGCCGATGTTAGTATTACAAACTGGAGGTACAAGAGTGAATCTATATGCCCGTGGAGGATTTGCTTTACCAATAAAAAGTAAAATGATTCAGGATATTTTATATGTCAATGAACCGGGAACCGGTGCGCAAATACCCATCGATGCCACATGGGAAATTAAAAACAGGTTTTCATTAGGTTTTACCGGGGCAATGGGTATAAAATATAATATTAGTAATCGCTCCAGCGTATTTGGCGAGGTAAGTATTTTATCATTATCACTATATCCTAAACAAGCTACTTTAACTAAGGTTACTGTTGACGGACAAGGAAATTATGCACAATATTTTTATCTCCAGACAAAAAACTACGGAAATAAAGTAACCGTAATAAACAACTTCGGCACTGCTGCTTCAATTGATCAGCCTGAGTACTCTGTACCTTTCAGCAATATAGGGATCAATGTGGGCTATAGTTATACACTATTCAGCAAAAGACACAGGGACATTCCTGAAGAAAGATCACAGAACCAACGTAATAAAAAGCGTTCGTATTACAGATAATTTCTACCGCAATCTATCAAGCGATTTTACCAGCTTCTCATCTTTTCTTATACCCCGCATAGCCATAAATAGAAAGATGATAGATATCACAGGCAATACTGCACCTACCCAATAAGTATGGTCTGTAGCAGTAGCATTTTTATTATTAAAGCTGGTAATCTTCCACATCATTAGCGCTATAAACACGATATTCAGTAATATGCTTAATACAGCCAGGCCCCTTTGCTGTTTGCGGTTTTTAAACAGGAAAATATCGATGAAAGGAAGTACGGCAGTCACTAAAGCAACCAATAATAACAGGTAATCATTGCCGACCCTGACACTCATAACAGTGTCGGCATTATTGACCATGACATGCACCCTGTATAGGTCAAAATAAAACAAACAGACACTCAGTAATGAAGCGACGAGCAACCAGATGGTTTGTTTACGTTGTATCATGAGAAACAGATATTAAAAGTGCACAATAATTATAATCCTAAATTAAAAACTACTTATTAATTTATCATTGCTTTTCCAAAATAGGACTGCAATGCCTTAGGTATATGGATACCTTCAGGAGTTTGGTTATTCTCCAGCAAACAAGCCATAATACGTGGTAAGGCAAGTGAACTACCATTAAGAGAATGCAGCAACTGGGTTTTACCATTAGTATCCTTAAACCGTATTTTCATACGATTAGTCTGGAATACCTCAAAATTAGATACAGAACTAACTTCCAGCCACCGTTCCTGTGCTGCACTATACACTTCAAAATCGTAAGTGAGGGCAGAAGCAAAGCTCATATCGCCACCGCACAATCTTAAGATACGATATGGCAATCCTAAAGATTGAACCAATTTTTCTACATGTGCTACCATTTCTTCATGTGCCTGGTAGCTATATTCGGGATGGGTGAGCTGTACTATTTCTACCTTATCAAATTGATGAACGCGATTTAATCCACGCACATCCTTACCATAAGAACCAGCTTCTCGGCGAAAGCACGGTGAGTATGCAGTCATTTTTACAGGTAATTCATACTCGGTCAGTATTGTATCTCTGTAAATATTTGTAACAGGTACTTCTGCAGTAGGTATCAGATAAAAACCATCAACAGTGACATGATACATTTGTCCTTCTTTATCCGGCAATTGGCCTGTACCATAAGCAGATGTTTCATTCACCATATAGGGTGGAGAATATTCAGTATAACCTGCATCAATATTATAATTCAGGAAATATTGTATCAACGCCCTTTGCAGCCTGGCGCCCTGTCCCGTATAAACAGGGAAGCCACTACCCGTGATCTTATTACCGAGCTCAAAATCTATAAGACCATATTTAGCTGTAAGTTCCCAATGTGGTAGTTTTTGCGCGGTAAGGTCGGGTATGTTTCCACCTTTTCGTACCACTTCATTGTCTTCGGGTGTTTTGCCCGCAGGTACGCTATTATGCGGCAGGTTAGGTAAACGAACTAATGTGTCGTGCAATTCAGTTTCAAGCTCACCAAGCCTTTGGGCTATTTCTTTTGCTTGCTCTTTATGCTGAGCCACCTGTGCCTTCAGTTGATCTGCTTCTTCTTTATTGCCTTTCGCCATCAACTGGCCAATATTTTTTGATGCAGCATTTACAGCAGCAGCAAGATTATCGTTTTCAGTCTGCAACTGGCGACGTTTCTCATCCAGTTGAATTATTTTATCAACGAGTTCAGATTCCTTAAAGTTCTTTTTTTTAAGTCCCTCCAGTATTAGTTCCTTATTCTGCCGGAATAAATTTATGGGCAACATAGCTCTTAATTGTGGGGCAAATATAGCGAATGTGATGACTATTGACCATAATGAAAAACCCGGAATTTATCCGGGTTTTAAAAAAGGTTAGTTACAAGTATTTATTATGGTACTTCCACTACATTCAATATATCATTGAGTATTTGCTCGCTGGTTATGTTTTCAGCTTCAGCCTCGTATGTGATGCCAATCCTGTGGCGCATTACATCATGGCAAACAGCTCTTATATCTTCTGGTATCACATAACCACGACGTTTTATGAAGGCATATGATTTTGCTGCTAATGCAAGGCTTATGCTTGCACGTGGCGATGCGCCATAGCTGATCAATGGCTTTAGCTTATTCAGCTTATATTCTTCAGGAAAACGCGTTGCAAATACAATGTCCAGTATATATTGCTCTATTTTTTCGTCCATATACACTTCACGTACCAAGTGCCTTGCCTGCAATATGTCGTCGGTGGTTACAACAGGGTTAATTTTCGCCAATCCCTGTGGGTTCAGATTGTAACGGATGATGCTACGCTCTTCTTCCTTTTGAGGATAGGTGATAACTACTTTGAGCATAAATCTGTCCACCTGCGCTTCAGGCAGCTCATAAGTTCCTTCTTGTTCAATAGGATTTTGTGTAGCCAGTACCAGGAAAGGCTCATCAAGCTTATATGTACTATCACCGATAGTAACCTGGCGTTCCTGCATAGCTTCAAGTAACGCACTCTGTACTTTAGCAGGGGCACGGTTTATTTCATCAGCAAGTATAAAATTGGCAAATATTGGACCTTTACGCACTGCAAATTCGTGCGCCTGGGGGTTATACACCATAGTACCCAATAAATCGGCAGGTAGCAGATCAGGGGTGAACTGGATGCGGGAAAAACGGGCATGTATTGCAGAAGCCAATGATTTTATGGCAAGGGTTTTGGCCAGACCCGGTACGCCTTCCAATAAAACGTGGCCGTTCGCCAGCAAACCGATAAGCAAGCGCTCTACCATATGTTTCTGACCAACCACTACTTTGTTGAGTTCCATAGTCAGCAAATCAATAAAGGCGCTTTGCTGGTGGATGCGTTCGTTTAATTCGCGTATGTCAACCTGAGAAGTTATTTCCATAGCTATTGAAGTAAAAATTTATGGTCAAATTTATCAACTAAAATACATAGACCATAACATAATACAGGATTTAACTTTTTTTAAAATATTACAGGTTTATAGATTTAGCAATATAAAGCTGTAAAGCTCTATTTTCGCAGCAAATAATCATCCAAAGAGAAGAATGGAAAATTTTGATGAACGCTGGAAAAACATAGAAAATACATTGCAGGAACGCTTTGGCAAAATACCCGATATGGAAGGCATTTTATTCCTTATTGGTATTAATGAGTTGGGAAATGTACCCAGGAGAAAATTCTCAAAAGAGCAGAAACAAGACCTGATGCATATAGCTGTTTGCACTTTATTGAGCCAGTTAGGATACTATACCCTTATAGGCCGCGATGGTGATGGATGGCCGCATTTTGAGAAAATAGAAGGGGTACCTGTTACCGGCATGCAGGAACAGGAGCGGATGCTAAAAGAGTGTGTGATAAGGTATTTTGAATAAAAAGGGGCTGCTTAATCAAGCAGCCCCTTTTTAAAATAATATTAGCCATTATCTGACTATAGTAAGCTTTTGTGTGCTAATACCTTTACTGGTTAGGATTTTGACATTATACAAGCCAGCAGCAAGATCAGCCGTAGAAATCTGTAATTTCTGATTTCCTTTTTGCAAATATTGGTTTACGCCAATATTCATTTCTTTACCATTCATGTCATATACTTTCACTATAACATTTGAAGGTTCATCTAAAGTAAATTGAATATTTGCAAGGTTTGTTGCCGGGTTGGGGCTTATAACTATGCCATCTATTTGGCTCTTTGTATTGGCAATTGCTTGATTTTCATTGTTTGATGCTATTCTGCAGCCTGTACAAGTACCATCAGCGGCTACTGTAATGTTTTTCGAAGTAGTACAGGAATGTCCATTTTGATCAGCAACCTTAAGAGTCATTGAATAAGTTCCAGGAGTTAAGGTAGTAGAGTATGAACCGGCTGTTGTGACAGGAGGACGTCCAGCTACTTGCCACGTATATGACCCGGTAGTAAAACTTAAATTTGGATTAAATTGATAAGTATTAGAGTAGGGAGGACAGCAACTCACAAGCGTAGCCATGCCATGAAATGTCGCATCACAGGGAACGTCAATCTCTACATAGTCTATTACAGATTCCGACTCTGTATAGCAACCACAAGGATCGCCGGGGCCACTTATTAATGGTGAATTTATATATGTAGAAAATGCAAATTGAGAAACACTTGAAGATGGCATGAATGATGATGCATAATCAATTGTGCTACCTGACGCAGCTATATTATATGCTCCAGCGCGTTGAATTGTAACAGGTACAGTAAGTCCTGTTATTGGATCTTTTGTCCATCTTGGACTATTTACAGTGGCGGGAGTAGTCGGATGCTGTGGATCGGCTTCTAAAGTAGCATCCTGACAATTGTCGGGATCGTTGTCGCAACTCCATTGGAAATCAGGACTTAATTGTGAAGCAGCATATACCAGCATTTGCGTGTTATAATGCATTAATCCACCAAATCCGCCACCTGATAGGTTGTTTACTCCAATATGAATAGTATAAGTATGCAGCACATCAAAAGTGAAATTGGTATATAATCCCTCAGAACCACTTACATTATCTGCGTGCAATCCAAGAAAACCAGTTCCACCTGAATGATCAGGCGAACCTATTCGATACCATTCAGCACCTGCACCTGGGCACGGATAAGTTGATGAAGGGTTTACACATAGATGTTGATAGGTTCCACATATACCACCGGTGCAAGACATATCGCCCACCCATCCATTAAAGTCGGAGCGCCATACTAAGTTAGTAGTCTGTGAAAACGTTTGCAAAGCTGCAAATGAGGCAATTAATAATAAGCTAATCTTTTTCATAAGGTTTTAAATTTCATTCAAGATAGATTCATTATATAAAGAAAAATTTGTCATTCACCGAACTGCCGGTTTCATCCAACGAAATGCGGTTTTCATCCGACGAAGCGTCAAAAAAAATTTTAACTTCTCGCTTTATATCTTATTTTTTGCCAGAAGTAGAGAAATACCTAATTTGCATGTCTAAAGTATTTTTTTAATGAAAAAGTTTTTACTTAGTGTTTTAGGTGTTTCTGGTTTATTTCTTACCTCTTTAAAAGCAAACGGGCAAGCCTTTGTAACCCAGGCTGATACGCTTTATCATACTATTAATGGTCTTGGGGAGCTTACTAATGAAATTACAAACAAAACAGGCGCTTCATTTACTATTCAATGGCAGGTTGTTGCAAGTGATTTTCCCGCCGACTGGATCCCACCTGTAGGTATTTGTGATAATCATAATTGCTATTATAATACCAAAACAATCGACTTGTGGAATGGTTTTAGCGGCTCAACATTCACTTCTGACCCGTATAAACCTGATACTGCAGGTACTTTTTATTTGATTACAACTTTAGCTGACACTAATTCCGTAGGAACCCATTATCTAACAGTAAGCTTAAATGGCGGTGGAACTTCGAAGATGATGACTTTCGTAGTTAGCCATAATCCTACAGGCGTTACAACAATTACTAAAAGTGAAGATAATATTACGGTATATCCTAACCCTGCACGCAATCAAATAAATGTTGTTTTTAATCCTAATGTAGATGCTAAAACGATAGCAATATGCAATTTAATAGGCAATGTTGTAAGCGTTTTTAAGGTAACTGGAACTAGTGCAGGTATGAACATTGAAAATTTACCTACCGGTGTATACTTTATGCGCATAATAAATAGCCAGGGCGCTATTATTTCAACCCGCAGATTTTCTCATCAATAAAAAATAATGATATTTAAATGAAAAATAGACATCTAAAAGGTGTCTATTTTTTTGTGGCCATAAATAATGTGCTTAGCAACTATTATATATGCTTTCCAATTAGTTTAATCCTGGTTTCAATCATGATATTGGGAAAGCAAACCAGTTGATCAACTTTCTATGGGAGCTTAAGCTCCTATATTGACCTACCTTACCCTACTCCCTCACTAAGATTAATAAAGAAACAGAATTTTGGTAACTATGCCCATTTACACACACATTAATCTCCTTTATTAGTGTCCTCAACACTTTCCAAAGCCATCACTTCTATTTCCTCTTTTGTTAATCCTTGTTTTTCGGCCAAATTGCTAACTATCTTTCTTAACGTTCTTATGTTAATTAATAGAGACTTGTTAATAACGGTTTGCTGTTTTAGATTATTGATTATGGCATCTATTCCAAATATCCATCGAGTTACAAATATCCCTATAATAAATGCTATAGCATATCCAACGAAATACATTAGATCATCAGTTGCATCCAACATAATTAAATGACTCATAAGTTTTCTTAGAAAGATAATAAAAAAGGCTGCTAAATGCAGCCTTACATATAATCTATAATTCCTTAATCGTTTACTTCTTTTCGGTAAGTTTTTTATAAGTCAATCGTTTGTCATGAATGTTTTTTATAGCTTCATTAAATCTCTCGTGAGTTGCCGTAAATGTGCTTAATAGATACATGTCTGTACCGGTCTTTAAAATCAACATAAGAAACATGAGCGTCTGTAGTCAATCGTGAATTCGTTTCCACGTTTGCCCTCATAACTGGCTGTAATGTTTCAGCTTTAGTAAATACAGCAGGTGAACATTCTTCGCATTAATTAAAATCTTTAGCATTCCATGTGTGGATTACGTTAATTCTCATAGTGCCAATAGGCGAACAGCCAGATAATTGATAATAAAAAAATAGAGGCTCTGATGAGTCTCTATTTTTTTATTATTAGTTGTTAGAATTTCTACTTAACAACTGAAAAACGCTGTATTACGTTGCCCTGATCTGATGTGATCTTGACGTTATAAAGACCTGATGCCATATCTGTAGTTGATATAGTCACTTTATTTTCACCAGCATTCATTTGCTTGTCAGGTGATAAATACACTACACGGCCAACCATATCAGTAACCTGTATTTGTACATTTGTAGATTCAGTAAGATTAAACACAACATTTGTAAAGTTCTGCGCCGGGTTAGGGAATAAGCGAACCTCTTCAATACCTGAATTTACATTAGCAATAGCAGTAGCAGTTGCTGCTGAATTACTGTTTAAAATAACTGTATCTGATCCATCAATAAACAATACAACTGCTTTCAAGTTATTAGGATTCCAGTTACTACTAACGCTACCAGTTAATGTGATAGGATATGCAGTGCCTGCAGTCATGCTAGATGGCAAACCGTGTGCAGCACCTGTAAGATCGGAAATACTGCGAGCTGTGTAGTCATAATACATGATAGTATCAGGTATCAAGAATGGCAAAGCCGTATAATCAAATCCTGTTTCAGCCAAGTAGCCTACGCTACCGCCATAAGGATTGGCAGTAGAATAATAGTTTTCCTGGTTCCATTCACCATCAGGATCCGGAGCAAGATTAGAGCTATATACACTATGGTGAACCTTGTCTTCAGTAATTACCAAAGCAACGCGATAGTCGCCATTCAGATTGATCGCCGGAGTAATGGTAACATTGGTGCTAAGAGTAGAACCACTGATAGTAGGAGTACCAACAGCTACATCAGCAAATCCAAAATAGCTGTTTTCTAAGTTATAGTAATCGAAAATATAACTCGGATCGAAAGTTTCTCTTCTATCAAGAACAAAACTTGGGAAACCATCATTTGGTCCGAAATAATTGCTAGTTATGAAATTGTCATATGCCGGAATTTCCAAAGGATCATATCTTCCAACGGATGCAGCCTGATTATGTACAGATATAATGCTTATATTATTCCCAAATGCATTTACTATAGAATCTGCAAACACTTTACCACGAGGGCAAAAACCGCACCATATACCTGTTGCCTCTTCAATAGCTAGCTTTTTAGTTGGTTTACTTCCTACGGTATAGAAAGAAACACCCATAGTATCATTCGCAGGATTTACATCCCCTGGTATAGACACCCAAACCTGTGATGGATGGCTACCTACAGCTGAAGGGAAGACATATGGAGTAGTTGCAGTAAATGTATCAAGAGAATAAGGTCCAATAGCAGGAGAAGGCGTCATAGATACAGTAGCTATACTACCATCACCCTGAACGAAATTAATGTTATAGGATGTAACAGGATTGTAGCTATTATTAAATACATAACCATTGATTATTAAATTTGTACCTGCAGACTGATATGAAGTAATTGAGTTTTTCCCTGTTGCAGTTGGATAAACTGCAGAAATACCCATATCAACTGAAGGAGATAAATATACGGATACATTATCTATACCTACACCACCCAGAAGACGTCCATTATCGGTGTATCTCCAGGCAAGTTTCACAGTGCTAGATGAAGTAAAAGAGTTAAGATCTATATACTGTGTTGTCCATGATCCCACTCCTCTTACAGAATCCAGGAAGCTCCATGTATCACCGCCATCTGTTGAAATCAATACAGATGCATTTTCATAAGGACCGCCAGGATTATAAAAATAGCCAGTGAAATAATTGTCAAACTTTAAATATGGGTGCACTAAGCCTGTCAGGCTGAATGTGGGTGTAAATAAAGTGTCATTTATGTTCTTTCCGCTATCATAGTATTCACTAACAGCAGCAAAAGTAGTATGAGCTGCCGCGTTGAAATAATAACCATCCAGAGAACTGTTGGTACCGGTTTGCCATCCTATAGTACCTGATGGATGGCCTTGTACCCAACCCGATGGTAAAGCACCACCCGAAAGTCCCTCAAAGTCTTGCGTAAAGACCTGGGCGAAGCTAGTTGCGCATAGACTAAAGCACGCCGCAAAAGAAAGTAAGATTTTCTTCATTTTAATAATTTTTTAATAAACGTAGGAGAATCGAAATTAGTTAAAAAATCCATTGAAAAAAATAAATTTTAATAATACGGGGGGATTTTTGGGGTTAGCTATATCTTTGTGAGGGAAATACGTTTTAAAAAATTCCACGGGGTGCCTAAACATTTAGGGCTGAGATTATACCCGCTGAACCTGGACCGGGTAATGCCGGTTAGGGAAGTGAGCATCAGCTTTCATTTATTTGCATCCATCTATAAATAGGCGGAATAGCCTGTTTTAATGATGGCTGTTTATAATTGTTGCATGGCACCCTGAATTGAAATATAATTCAACGACCATGCGACGATATAAATTTACTTTTCTTGCAATTACAGCAAGCTTTTTCGGTGTAATCAGCCAGGCACAAGTTGTCAACGGACCAGATACCACGATCAATAAACAGCAACAGTTACAGCCTGTTGAAGTCCGCGGCCTACGCGCCACAACAGATGCCCCCTTTGCTAAAACCAACATTTCGGGAAAGGATATTGAAAAGGTAAACCTTGGGCAGGATCTGCCTATTTTGTTACAATACACCCCTTCGGCAGTGGTGACCTCTGATGCCGGCACAGGTATAGGTTATACCGGTATCAGGATAAGAGGTACGGACCCTACAAGGATCAACGTTACTATGAATGGCATTCCGGTAAACGACCCTGAAGAGTCTCAGACTTTTTTTGTGGATATACCAGATATCGCTTCGTCTATAGGCTCTATACAGATACAACGGGGAGCGGGTACATCTACAAATGGTGCAGGTGCTTTTGGTGCTACAATCAGCATTAGCAACCTGCAGCAGCTCGATAGTGCAGGTGCCATATTCAACAGTAGTTACGGTTCTTTCAATACTTTTAAAAATACTTTGCAGGCAGGTACAGGCATGCTAAAAGGCGGCTGGCAATTTGATGTCCGACTTTCAAAGATCAGCTCTGACGGATATATTCAGCGAGGCACCTCCGATCTAAAATCATTACAATTTACTGCGGGCTGGAAGGCAAGCGAGAAGACATGGTTTCATTTTATGGTTATGACGGGGACTGAAAAAACAGGCCAGGCATGGGATGGGGTACCCCAGGATTCCCTGAAAACTAACAGGACATATAATGAGCTGGGGCTGAAAACAGATGGTACCTTTTACAATAACCAAACCGATAATTACCAGCAGGACTATTACCAATTGTTTGTAGATCATAATTTCAATCATTTTCTAACCGCGCATGTCGGTTTATTTCTCACCCGTGGCAAAGGTTATTATGAAGAATATGTCGACACAGACCTGTACAGCAACTATGGTGTAACAAATGCCCCTTACGACAGTACTAACCTGATAAAGCAGTTGTGGTTGAACAATTATTATTATGGCTCTGTATTTTCACTGCTTTATCAAAAACACAAAACAGAGCTATCTTTTGGGGGAGGCTGGACGCAATTCGAGAACCTGCACTATGGCTATGTAACCTGGGCTCAAAATGGTGGTTTTCCTGACAATTATAAATGGTACCAGGATGATGCCCAAAAGAATGACCTTAACCTGTATATAAAAGCCCAGCAAACAATAGGGAAATCACTCGTTCTTTATGGAGATATTCAGTATAGAAACATTGCATACTTCATTAATGGCTTTGACGACAATCTTACGTTGCGTCCGGATGTGAATTACAATTTCTTTAACCCCAAAGCTGGTATCACTTATCTTCTAAAAAATACTGCTCGCGAAAAGCAAAAATTATACGCCTCTGTAGCGGTTGCTAATAAAGAACCTAATCGGGATGATTTTGAAGTAGATCCACAGCATCTACCTAAACCTGAAATATTATACGATGCAGAAGCAGGTTATGAGATAAGTAAATTACGTTGGAATCTGGGTGCCAATTTGTATTACGTGCGCTATCACGACCAGCTTGTGCTTACGGGCCAGATAAATGATGTGGGAGTATATACGCAAACTAACGTCCCCAACAGTTATCGTGCAGGTATTGAATTACAAGGTGCGACTGCTCCTTTAAGATGGTTAAAAATATTGGCTAATGCCACCTTTTCAAGGAATAAAGTAGACGATTTTTCAGAATATTTATATGATAATGAAGGGAATCCATACGTTTATCATTATAAAACAACTGATATATCTTTTTCGCCAAATGTCATTTCTGCAGGTACTATTGCATTTACTCCTTTCCATAATTTGCCTAAAAGCCAGAACGTAGAAATAGATATTACAGAAAAATATGTAGGTAAGCAATACTTAGATAATACGAATGATAATGATCGGGCTATCAGCGCATATAATTATTGCAACGTTTTATTGCGTTATTCTATAAAAATGCGCCCATTTAAGGAATTGGATGCCACTTTGCAGCTAAATAATATTTTCAACCAGTTTTATAATAGCAATGGCTTTACCTACCCATCGGTATATGGTGGCGTGGTAAGCAATTATAATTATTATTTCCCGCAAGCCGGATTTAATGTTTTAGGAGGAATTACAATAAAATGGTAGTTTCTTAATATCATTATTGGTTATACAGTATTAACGATTTGATTTAACTGTCAAAACGTCTTTAGATTAACTTTGGTAGGCGATTTGATGTTATTTTACCAAATAGTTGATTTAAAATGTTTTTCTATAGTTCGTACCCGGGTTATTTTTTATTAGCCGGCATTCTTTTCGTCATCGGACTGATAGTTAGTGGCCGGTTAAAAAGCAAATTCCGTGAATATTCGCAAATACCTTTAAGCGCCGGACTAAGCGGAAAAGAGGTAGCGGAAAAAATGCTACGTGACAATGGAATATATGATGTACAGGTTGTTTCCGGGCAAGGCTTCTTGAGCGACCATTATAATCCAGCTGATAAGACTGTAAATTTAAGCCCTGATGTGTACGAAGGGCGAAGCATTGCCTCTGCGGCTGTAGCTGCCCACGAATGTGGCCACGCTGTGCAACACGCTACTGCCTATAGTATGCTCCAGTTGCGTAGTTCCCTGGTCCCTATAATGCAGGTTAGCACAACATTATCTCAATGGGTCATTTTAGCAGGATTAGGTATCCTTGGTTTTGGTCGTGGCAACCCAACTATCCTATTAATAGGCATTGTCCTTTTTTCAGTATCTACCATATTTTCAATAATAACTCTTCCTGTAGAATATGATGCAAGTGCAAGAGGACTAAAATGGATGGAAGCTTCGGGACTTACCACCAGAAGTGAGCATGATATGGCAAAAGATGCATTGCAATGGGCAGCACGTACCTACCTGGTGGCAGCAATAAGTTCGGTTGCAACATTGCTTTATTATATCATGATTTTTATGAATAGAAATCGTAATTAATCAGTATTTTTATTTTTTGATTTTTTTGAATATGGACGTACAACAATTATATACAGGCTGCCTAAGCGAAGCAGCCTACTTTATTTCAAGTGAGGGAGAAGCAGTAGTGGTAGATCCTCTGCGCGATGTAGACCTTTACATAAAAATGGCAGAAGAAAAAGGTGTGAAGATCAAATACATCTTTGAAACTCACTTTCATGCTGATTTTGTAAGCGGACATTTAGAGCTATCTAAAAAAACTGGCGCTCCAATCGTTTATGGCCCTCAAACAGAAGCGAATTTCAAGGTGCATATTGCTACTGATGGTGAAATTTTTATGGTAGGCAAGCTTAAGATCAAAGCAGTTCATACACCCGGTCATACATTAGAAAGTACCAGCTACCTGCTTTATGATGAGAAAGGTATGCCATATTGCATATTTACCGGTGATACATTATTTGTAGGAGATGTAGGTCGTCCGGATTTGTTTAGCGGCAATCTTAGCAAAGAAGAATTAGCCGGCATGATGTATGAAACGCTGCAAAACAAAATAAAATTGTTGCCCGATAATGTTATCGTATATCCTGCACACGGACCGGGATCATCATGTGGTAAAAACCTTGGCCCGGACACCTATAGCACAATTGGCGAGCAAAGGCAATCCAATTATGCATTAAAGGAAATGACCAAAGAAGAATTTATTAAAGTAGTTACTACAGGTCTTTCAGCTCCTCCTGCATATTTCCCTATTAATGCACGCATCAATAAAGAAGGATATGAAACTTTAGACCAGGTGCTGACAGATTCTTTAAAACCATTGTCAATAAAAGAATTTAAACAGTTGGTAGATGACGATGCATGGATATTAGATACACGACCATCCGCCGTTTTTACCGAAGCTTTTATTCCCAGCTCTATAAGCATTGGGCTGGATGGAAGATTTGCGGAATGGGCTGGTAGTCTATTACCATTTGACCAAAAAATGGTTTTGATAGCCGAAGAAGGTAAAGAAAAAGAAAGCATTATACGCCTTGCGCGAGTTGGTATTGATAACGTACAAGGATATTTGGAAGGTGGATTTGACGCATGGAAAAATGCTAATGAATCTATAGATATGATAATAGACATTGAACCCGAAGAATTAGCAATGGATATGCCACATGATAGCAGGCTGGAAGTAATTGATGTACGTAAACCCGGAGAATTTGAAACAGCTCATGTAAAGGGTGCAGCTAATATTCCATTGGATAGCCTTGCCGATCCATTGAATATTGCAATGATCGATAGTGACAACAATCTTTATATTCATTGTGCGGGAGGTTATCGTTCTGTAATTGCCGCATCGTTGTTAAAACGCCAAGGATACCACAATCTTAGAAATATTCTTGGTGGCTGGGGCAAAATAAAACATGTTAAGAATATGCCAATTGTGTCTCCAAAAGAATCCAGGGTATAAAGTATAATCTTATTGTTGTTAAAGGCGACCATTAATAAAATGGCCGCCTTTACTTTTTAATATCATATCACCTGAAATACTATGTATTCTGGCATAGTATTTTATCAATATTAATACAGGCAAGCAACTAACTATTGCAGCCTTTTACTAAATACAATTGTTGATTTCAATCCCCAAATATTATGAAAATAGCCCAAGTCCCTCCTCTGTATGAATCTGTACCTCCTAAACTATATGGCGGAACGGAAAGGGTAGTTTCTTACCTGACAGAAGAATTAGTGAGGCAAGGACATGATGTAACGTTATTTGCAAGTGGAGACTCTACTACAAATGCAGAGTTGATCCCTGTATGTAAACAAGCATTAAGACTTGATAAGAATTGTAAAGATCCCTTTGCATATCACATATTACAAATGCAGATCGTAATGGAATATAAAGATGAATTTGATATCATTCACTTTCACAACGATTATCTGCATTTTCCATTCTCAACCAGTAACGATTACGCACATGTCACAACATTACATGGAAGGCTTGATTTGCCTGAGCTCCAGCTCATTTATAACAAGTTTAAAAACATACCTGTAGTATCTATATCTAACAATCAGCGAAAACCACTTCTTCATGCTAATTGGGCCGGGACGATATATCATGGTATTCCATCTGATCTATATCAACCAGGGGATGGAGGTGGGGGCTACTTAGCTTTTTTAGGGCGTATATCTCCGGAAAAAAGGCCAGACAGAGCTATTGAAATTGCAAAACGCGCGGGGATCAAACTGAAAATTGCGGCAAAGGTAGATAAGGCAGATCAACAGTATTATGATGAAGTGATCAAGCCAATGTTAGATCATCCTTTAATCGAATTTATTGGTGAAATAGGAGAAACGGAAAAAAGTGAATTTTTAGGTAACGCATTAGCCTTATTATTTCCAATTGATTGGCCGGAACCTTTCGGAATGGTAATGATAGAAGCAATAGCAAATGGCACTCCTATAATCGCTTTTAAAAATGGGTCTGTCCCGGAAGTTGTGGATCATATGCAAACAGGCTATATCGTCAATTCCATTGACGAAGCTGTTGCCGCGTTACAAGGTATAGATACTTTTGATCGAGGTCAATGCAGAAAAGTATTTGAAGAAAGATTTACTTCTACAGTTATGGCGAGGAATTATTTAATGCTATACGAGCATCTTATCGAAGAAAAAAATGATTTCATCAGAAATAGTAAACTAAATAACAGACAAAGCGATGCAGGGCAGATAACTACAAGAATAAGTAAATAGCTTCCTTTATGACACACGACATAATACAGGTAGAAAACAAATACTATATATCTGTCAATTCAACGTATGCGGATGACAGAACAAAAGTGTTGAATCATATAGACACATTTGGCATTTTCGACAGGCAGGGCGATATAAAGCAAATGGGTGAAGAAGTACAAGGCATATATCACAATGGAATGCGTTTTATTAGCGACCTTGATTTTCGCATTAATAATAATAGGCCATTGCTACTAAGTTCTTCTATAAAAGAAGAAAACGAAATCCTTTCAGTCGATTTAACTAATCCGGTTATGCAAAACACTAATAGCGATACCCCTATTCCTAAGGGAGTTATTTACATTGGCCGGAGTAAATTTGTTAGGAATGGCGCCTGTTACGAGCAGATCAAATTTTTCAATTACGGGAATGAGCCTGTAGAGTTTAATGCAACTATTTCTGTAAATGCAGACTTCAAAGATATATTTGAGATACGGGGGATAAAAAGAGAAAAGCGCGGTGAAATCTATGAGGTAAAACATGCCAATGGCAATAAAATAATTATCAGTTACTTAGGACTCGATAAGGTGAAAAGGTTTACAGAAATAACTTTTAATCCCAAGCCCAGCGAATGGGAGCAACATAATAAAGCCAAATTCAAAATAAGCCTTGCACCACAACAATATAAATTGATCGATTACACTCTACAGTTCCTGACAGACAAGGATGAAGGTGTTGAAAAGCTGGATTATATTGTTGCAAGGCAAAAGTTGGAAGCAGAGCTGACTGAAACAGACAAGATCATCACTCAAATATCTACTTCCAACCCACAATTTGACCAATGGATTACGCGTTCAGAGTTTGATATACTTTCATTGCTGGCTGATACGCCATACGGCAAATATCCATATGCAGGTGTACCCTGGTACAATACTGCTTTCGGAAGGGATGGTATTATAACAGCATTGGAAACATTATGGGCCGCGCCCGATATAGCGCATGATGTGTTGGTATTTCTTGCTAATAATCAGGCTACGGAAATAAGCGCGCAACAGGATGCAGAACCTGGTAAAATAGTGCATGAAATGCGCGAAGGAGAAATGGTGGATCTTGGAGAAATACCTTTTAAAAAATATTATGGGTCTGTAGATGCAACACCATTGTTCCTGGTGCTTGCAGGAGCATACTACAGGCGCACCGCTGACATTAAAACCATACAAGAGATATGGCCGCACATAGAAGCAGCGCTGAACTGGATAGATAAATACGGGGATATTGATAACGACGGTTTTGTAGACTATAGCCATAAAAGTGTAAACGGATTAATTAACCAGGGATGGAAAGATTCTTTTGACAGCATTTCAGATGAGCATGGCAACCTGGCAACTCCGCCAATATCCCTATGTGAGGTGCAGGGATATGTATATGATGCTAAGATACAGATAGCTAAATTGGCCACTGTGCTTGGTTACAACAATACTGCTGATAGATTATCAAAAGAGGCTGCAGATTTAAAAAAACGATTCAATAAACAATTCTGGGATGAAAAACTACAATGCTATGTTATAGCGCTGGATGGCGATAAAAAACCATGCAGAATTACTGCATCCAACGCCGGACATTGCCTTTTTTCGGGTATAGCAGATGAAGACAAAGCTGTGAAAGTATCTAAGACATTGCTATCAGAAGATATGTATTCCGGGTGGGGAGTAAGAACATTAAGCCGTAAAGAAGTACGTTATAATCCGATGTCGTATCATAATGGTTCGGTATGGCCGCATGATGTAGCTATTATCGCCAAGGGATTTTCAAGGTATGGATTGGACAGTGAAACATTACAATTGGCAAAGGGTTTATTTGACTCATCTTTATTTATAGAGCTGCAAAGATTGCCTGAATTGTTTTGCGGCTTTGAGCGCAGGAGAGGCGAAGGCCCTACTGATTACCCTGTTGCATGCTCACCGCAGGCATGGTCTGTGGCAGCGGTTTATTTATTGCTTGATGCCTGTTTACGCATTGATATAGATGCTGAGGCCAAGAAAGTTTATTTTAACAAGCCTGTATTACCAGAAAGTTTAGATACAATAACAATCAATCATTTGAAACTTGGTGATGGCTATGCAAGCATACAACTGTTTTGCGAACGAAATTCCGTTGGAGTGAAAGTAAAAAGCTGTCCTGAAGGATGGCAGATATTGTTAGCTACAGAACAAGTACCTGCTGATAAACCAATTGCAGTGTGATTTTTGTTTTGCTATTTAGTAATAACAGACATTCAGCAGAAAGTGTTCTAAATTACATGTGAATACGCTTCGCATGGAAAATAATGAACAGCTAATCCACACATTTTATATCAGCTTCCAAAATAAAGATTATAAAGGGATGCAGGCCTGCTACAATGATGAAGCAACTTTTTCTGATCCAGTATTTAAAGATCTTGATTCTAAACAAGTGAAGGCCATGTGGCAGATGCTTATCACCAGGGCTAAGGATATGACCCTAATATTTTCTGATGTAAAAGCGGATGACAAAACGGGATCATGCAGATGGGTAGCTAATTATATGTTTTCAGCTACGGGCAGAAAGGTAAAAAACGAGATCGTGGCCAGTTTTGAATTTAAAGATGGTAAGATCATTAAGCACAGAGATAATTTCAATTTTTATAAATGGGCATCTCAGGCGTTGGGCACTACAGGAAAGCTATTGGGGTGGACAAATTTCCTGCACAAAAAAGTGAGCAAAAATGCAATGAAGAACTTAGAAGTATTTATGAGTAAACTTTGATCCTCTCTTTTTACAATAATTAGAAATTAACTGCCATAAGCACGCAAGAAAGTATGGCTACAAAAAAAGATACTTTCTTTGTGATTTCTACTTTTACTGCGGCGTTCATTTTGTTGTTTTTCATTTTAAATATTTTTTTGTTGTTAGGTTTTTGTTTCGTTTGATGATACAAAGATTGCTCAGCGACAGGCAGCTGCAAAACTTTTAAAGCTGCTTAACAGGTATTTTAAAACTGGTTAACGACCAATTCAAAAGCGCTTAACAAACGATTAAGAACCACTAAGATGAAATGACAACTCCAGAAAGCTGAAATGCAGTGGAATAAAGCATTACAGGGCAACAGACAAAATACTCTTCAATTCTTCTTCGTCAGCAATAACTATCTCTCCTATATTTAATATATCAGTATCTGAGGTGCTTTTTTTACTTTTTGTGGTAATTGCAGATGTATGGTATTCGGTAGCACCTGTGCGAGTAATCAATTCGCGGATATTAGAAGATCGAACGCCGCCACCAGGCATTATTGTGATGCGCCCTTCAGCTTTCTCTACCAATTGTTTTAATAGATCTGCACCCTCAACTGCAGTACTTTTAAGTCCTGATGTGAGGATACGCTCGCAACCGCAATCAATAATATCTTCAAGCGCCTCGAATGGGTCGGGAACCATATCGAATACACGGTGGCATGTTACACCCATTGGATATGCCCAATCAGCCATGCGTTTTAATAGCTCTGTATCTATTTTACCATTGGCAAGTTGAGCACCTGTAGATATTCCTTCGCAGCCTATGACTTTGCAGAAGAGAATGTCTTTTTTCATTATTGCCACTTCGTTATCATCGTATATAAAATTTCCTCCGCGAGGACGAATGATGGGATATAATTGAATGGAAATTTTTTCTCTTACCTGTTGCATAGTACCATAGCTAGAGGTTGTGCCTCCTTCCAATGGGCCACTGCAAAGCTCTATGCGGGCGGCCCCTGCATTCTGTGCAATAATGCACGATTGAATGTTGTACGCACAGACCTCTAGGATGAATTTATTTTTTACAGTCATCAATAGATGCTTTTTGAAGGATATATCTTTTCTTCATTACCACTTTTCACTGCATAGGTAAATCCTTTCTGTAATGCATAAGCTCCGTACTCACCTTTTTTATTCATTGCCAAAAAGCCAACCTGTACTTCTTTAGCTTTTGCGGGATTTACCCGTATGATACGTTCCACCGCTTTCTTACATGCATCTTCTGGCCTCATTCCCTGTCGCATCAGTTCAACGACGAGGTGTGAACCAACAATCCGTATCACTTCTTCACCCACACCAGTAGATGTTGCGGAACCAACCTCATTATCCACGTACAACCCCGCACCAATAATTGGTGAATCTCCCACTCTGCCATGTATTTTGTAAGCCATACCACTTGTAGTGCAGGCTCCGCTCATATCTCCGTTTGCATCCATTGCAATCATGCCTATAGTATCATGGTTGTTTGGGCCTCCGGGCATTTCATCATGCTTTTTATGATAGTTTTTATTTTCGATATTAATGACCGGCTGATATTTGGATGTTTTTAACCACTGCTCCCATGCTTTTTTACTTTCAGGCGTCAACAGGTTCTTTTTCTTAAAACCATTTGCCAAAGCGAACTGTAATGCACCATCACCAGCCAAAACCACATGCGGCGTTCGTTCCATTACCATGCGGGCAACTGAAATAGCATGTACTATATGTTCGAGACACATTACAGAACCGCAGTTATATTTTTCATCCATAATGCACGCATCAAGTGTTACGTGGCCATCTCTGTCAGGCAAGCCGCCCAAGCCTACACTTTGATTGGTTGGATCGGCCTCGGGAACTTTTACACCTGTTTCCACAGCATCTAATGCACTGCCTTTTTTTGATAATATCTCCCAAGCGGCAGCATTAGCTTCCTTACCAAAATCCCATGTAGAAATGACAATGGGATTATCTTTTGTTTGTCCATAGGATGGAGCGGTTTGGGCAAAGAGGTTCCTTGGTAATAATGTAGCCGCTGAACCAAGCAATGACAACCTCATAAATTTTCTGCGTGTGGACATGGAGATGTATTTAAGGTCTAATATAATTTATATCTGTCAGCTTAGTGCACGGGCTCAGGAGATATTTCACTACGTTCAATATGACAACCTTGATTGAACAATAACCCTTTTGTGGTTGTAGTTTTCCTAATACTTTTTCAATCCTTCCTCCATTATATCATATACTTTCTTTTTTAAGGAAGGGAGGTCTTTGATTGCTGTTCCGGTGACATCTATCGGGTCGAGATAAACTATACGGTTTTTACCAGGCCATAGTTTCCACCAGTGGCTGTAGTGCCAGCGATGTACTGTATCGAGCAGCAGGATGGGAAATATGGGGGTTTGTGTATTAATGGCAAGACGGAAGGCACCATCATAAAAATCCTTCAATGGATTACCTGTCTCGTTGAATGTGCCTTCGGGGAAAATGGCTATGCTACATTCGTTTCTTATTGCGCGCCACATTAGTTTCATGCTTCTTGCACGACTATGAAGGCTACTACGATCCACCATTACTACTATTCGCCTATAGATAAAACCAAGTAGTGGTATCTTAGACATTTCTTTTTTACCCAGTGCACGAAAATAGGTTGGTATAGCAGGGAAGATAACTATAGTATCTATATAGGAAATGTGGTTGGAAACGATTACATATTTGCCTTCGGGCGGCTTGTTGCCAATAATTTTTACCGGCATTCCTATCAACCATAGCCATCCTTTTGCCCAGTAGTGAATAAACTTCCAGATGCGCTTGCGGGAAGCAGGATTATTACCAATGCTGGCGATAAGAAAATATGGGAAGGCAAGAAAAAGGCATATGAGGAAGGTGACTACCACATATGCCGTATAAAAAGGTTGCAATACTTTCCTTGCCATGAACTAAGACATACCAGGGAACCAGGGACGTGCAATTTCTGTACGGAACGGCCAAGGTATGGATGCCAGAATTATTATCAAAGCAATGAGTGTGAACCAAAATAAACGCTTGAACTTAGCACTATCGGCGATCTTCTTTTTTATACCGCTGTAACCTATGTGAATGAGAATAATGGCAATGATCATTGCCACATTATGCTCGATAGTAAAGAACCGTTGTGCAGTATTCTTCATATAGCCGGTACCGCTGGTAAGCACGCCCCACCAGCCATTGCCGAAATATAGTATAAACCCTAACAATAACTGGAGGTCGCAACTAATAAGCAAAAACAATGCATTGCGCTTATTGCCTGCAGTGAATGTCTTCTTACCACCCATGCCACCTGCGCTGCTAAAAATAGTGATCAATGCGAAGATCAGGATCAACCACCTGATGATATTGTGGAGTGCCAGGATTATGTGCATACAGATAAATTTTACCGGCTAAAGATAATGTGTAAAAGCACAAAGTAGTAGTGCCTGGCAAACTATATTTAATAACCTGCAGATAGTAAGAGGCAAAAAAATAGCCACACTTGCTCAGTATGACCATCTTTTTAAAAGTTTCAGTATGTGTGAGCTAATTAAGCTTCATCTGAATTGACCAATTCATTTACAAACTTAGCAACATGCGCAATGCGTGCATGGTTCAAAGCGTAGTGAATGAATTTGCCGTCACGTTCAGTGATAACGATATTAGCACGACGTAAGATAGCAAGGTGCTGTGATGCCACAGACTGCTCTAAGCGTAACTTAACATAAATGTCAGTCACGTTCATCCTTTTGTTTTCTTCCAGCAATTTTACAATTTGCTGACGTAATTTGTGATTAATCGCTCTCAGCGTCATAGCCGCACTTTTTACAGCTACATAATCCAACTTAATCTGTTCGTTTGAACTTTCATCTTTGCGAATTACCAGCGTGTTAGCTGACATTGTCGTTTCCATTTACTTTTAAATTTTACAGAGGTTAATTAATAAAATTTACTGCTAAAAATTTGAACAACTGAATAGACGAATTTGTCTAATACATCTGCAAACATACAATAGGATGAAATATGAAACAACCTTATATTCATAAAAATCTGTTAACCTCAGGTTAAAAAACAAATGAATTTAATTATATAGTTCATTTAATTAATTGATATTCTTAGACTTATGAGTGTAAACTTGTTTTAAATAAAATGGCTCTGCGAGGGATAAATTGACAGTTTTATTACACTTAAAATCGTCATAGGCAGAAATAATCCATGTGTTTAAATCTATTTTATTGTTTTCAATCATCTTTACTTCTTTCACACTCATTAGGTTACCAAAATCATCAGAAATATCACCTATCACAAGCACTTTTTTATTGATGAAGTCTAACTCCCTTAAATCGCTTTCTACGATATGTTGCGGCTCCATTATACATTTAAAAAAACTATCATACAGAGAAATAAAATATTCTTTTTCGCGAGCCTTAAGAATGCTACAATAAATGTCAAAACCGGAACCGTGTTTAGCGAATTCCTGATGAGCCAGCAATGTTAATTTATTATTAAGGATCAAAGGCTTATCCAGTGTATAACAGAATGCTTTAGCAGTTGCCAGACCAATGCGCAAACCTGTGTAAGAACCGGGACCTGCACACACAACAAATGCTTTTATACGCTGCAGTGTGATGCCTACAGTATCTAATGCTTCATTAATCATTGTATTGATTATTGAGGCATAATTGTGTGTGTCTTCACTTGAGACAAAATGCAAGATCTGTCCGTTTCCGCTAATAGCAACTGTTCCTGTGTCGGCAGAGGTATCTATGTGTAATAAATAATCCATTGTGTACAAATTTACGCTTCCTATTACTTTTGCGGTATGGAAAAGAAAATCATCGAAACCAAGAGTGCCCCGGCGCCTATAGGACCATACAGCCAGGCCGTACAAGCAGGCAACTTATTGTTTGTATCGGGACAGGTAGCCATAGACCCTGCAACGGGCGCGGTTATGCAACAAAATATACAGGCTGAAACAAAACAGGTAATGGAAAACCTGAAGGCTATACTAAATGAAGCGGGGATGGATTTTAGCAATATAATTAAAACAACCATCTTCCTTACAGACATGGGAACATTTGCGCAAGTGAATGAAATATATGGTTCCTATTTCAAAAGCAATTTCCCAGCAAGAGAAACGGTGCAGGTATCGGCATTACCAAAGGCTGTGAATGTGGAGATCTCGGTGATTTGCTCAATTTGACAATTACAATTAGCCAATTAGCCAATTCGACAATTAGTAAATGAAAAAGGGTTTAAAATAAAATGTCCCGTACAGCGGGACTTTTTATTTTAATTATTTCCATTGGCACATTGCCAAATTGTCGAATTGACTAATTTTTCTTCGCTTCTTTTGCCCAGGCGTCTTTTAATGTGACTGTGCGATTGAATATTATTTTACTATCTGTACTGTCTGTGTCTACACAGAAATATCCTTTTCTCAAAAACTGGAAACGGTCGCCGGGCTTTGCGGATACAAGTGATGGCTCTATATATACATTGGGAAGTACAGTTAATGAATCAGGATTGATGTAATCTTTGAAATCGCCTTCTTCATTAGATGGATCTTCGACCTTAAACAAACGATCGTACAAACGAACTTCTGCAGTTTTTGCGTGAGGTACGCTCACCCAGTGTATAGTGCCCTTTACATGAAGATTACTTGTATCGTTCCCGCTTTTGCTTTCGGGAATGTAGGTGCAATGTATCTCGCTAATATTTCCTTCTGCATCTTTTTTAAATCCTTCACATTTTATAATGTATGCATTCTTTAACCTCACCATCAAGCCAGGGCCCAGGCGAAAGAATTTCTTTGTCGGATTTTCCATAAAGTCTTCTCTTTCTATCCAAACTTCACGACTGAAAGGAAGGGAACGAGAACCAGCCTGTGCATCTTCAGGATTATTTTCAGCATCGAAGAATTCTTCCTGACCTTCGGGATAATTGGTGATAACCAGTTTAACAGGATCGAGCACAGCCATTACCCGATTGGCAGACTTATTCAATTGTTCACGCACACAAAATTCCAGCAGGCTTACATCATTTATCTTATCTCTTTTCGCAATCCCAGCTACTTCGACGAATTGACGAATAGAAGCAGGAGTATAGCCCCGACGACGCATGCCGCTGATAGTTGGCATACGAGGATCATCCCAACCGCTTACTTGCTTTTCGTTCACAAGTTGCAGCAATTTTCGCTTGCTCATCACTGTATAGTTCAGGTTGAGGCGAGCAAATTCGTACTGATGAGAAGGGAATATTTCCAACTGCTTAATAAACCAATCATATACAGGGCGATGATGGATAAACTCTAATGTGCAAATAGAATGAGTGATCTGTTCTATACTATCGCACTGACCATGTGCAAAATCGTACATTGGGTAGATGCACCACTTATCGCCTGTGCGATGATGATGGGCATGCCTGATACGATACATAAGCGGATCACGAAACAATAAATTGGGATGAGCCATATCTATCCTGGCGCGTAGCACCTTTTCACCATCTTTATATTTTCCGTCACGCATCTCCTGGAACAAATGAAGATTCTGTTCTACGCTGCGTTCACGATAGGGACTGTTTATACCAGGTTGTGTAGTAGAACCTTTCATAGCAGCAATCTCTTCAGATGTGCTATCATCTACATATGCTAATTGTTTTTTTATTAATACGATAGCAAAATCGTAAAGCTTTTCGAAGTAATCGGAAGCATAAAATTCATTGTCCCACTGAAAACCGAGCCATTGTATATCCTGCTTGATACTATCTACATATTCTGTTTCTTCTGTAATGGGATTGGTATCATCAAAACGCAAATTGCATTTGCCATTGTATTTTTTTGCCAATCCAAAATTGAGACAAATAGATGCAGCATGACCTATATGCAAATAACCGTTTGGTTCGGGCGGGAAACGCGTGTGGATCCTACGGCCGTTCTTGTTTTCGGCCAGGTCTGCCTCGACAATTTCCTCAAGAAAATTCAGTGATCTTTCTTCGCTCATGTATTAATTTTCAGCGCTGCAAAGGTAATCTTTGTTAATGTGAAAATGAGAGCGAAAAAATGTGCAATCGGTATGATATAAAAATGCAAAAAGCCCCTTTTCTCTATCTAACATGCGTTTTCTATATTATTCTAATACCATATGTTACTTGTAATATCTAATTTTCATTGTTTCGCATTATCACATTTCCACATTACATTTATACGCTTTTTTAAGATTTTATGAGTGATAATTTGCAACGTCCCATACGTGTATTGGTTGCGAAAGTCGGGCTGGATGGTCATGACAGGGGTGCAAAAGTAATTGCCACTGCACTGCGCGATGCAGGCATGGAAGTGATCTATACAGGATTGAGGCAAACCCCTGAAATGGTTGTGAATACTGCGCTACAGGAAGACGTGGATGCAATTGGTATCAGCATATTGAGTGGAGCGCATATGACAGTATTCCCAAAAGTGATGCAGATAATGAAAGAAAAAGGCATCAATGATGTGCTACTAACAGGTGGAGGCATAATACCCGAGGAAGATATGAAGCAGCTTAGCGAAATAGGTGTAGGCAGATTGTTTGCTCCGGGTGCGCCAACAAGTGAGATAGCCACTTATATTACTGAATGGGTAAAAGGGCACCGTAAAGAATTATTCAATTAATATCATTAGCAAATATGTATCAAACATTACTGACAGAACTTGATAACGGAACACTGATCGTTACTATAAACCGCCCTGATAAGCTGAATGCACTGAACAAAGATGTGATAGAAGACCTGGGCAAAGTAGTGGAAGAAATATATAATAATAGCGAAATCAAATCGGCAATTATTACAGGCGCGGGAGAAAAAGCATTTGTGGCGGGTGCTGACATTACAGAATTTACATCTTTAGATCGGGAGGGTGGTATTGCTCTTGCTAAAAAAGGGCATGACCAGGTATTTGATAAAATAGAAAACAGCCCCAAACCAATAGTAGCAGCAGTAAACGGTTTTGCATTAGGCGGGGGATGTGAGCTGGCGATGTGCTGCCATTTCAGAGTGGCAAGTGAAAACGCAAAATTCGGTCAGCCCGAAGTGAACCTCGGATTAATACCCGGATATGGCGGCACACAACGCCTTACGCAACTGGTAGGTAAAGGCAAAGCCATGGAGCTGATGATGACCGCAGATATGATAGGCGCTGATGAGGCAAAAGCATTAGGATTGGTGAATTATGTGCATCTACAAGCCGACCTGATCATCAAAACAAAAGAAATATTGAAAAAAATACAAGGGAAAGCTCCCATTGCAATAGAAAAAGTTATAGCTTGTGTGAACGATGCAGCAAAAGCGGATAAAGATGGTTTTAGCAATGAAATCAAGCGTTTTGGTGAATGTTTTGCTACTGAAGACATGAAAGAAGGAACAAATGCTTTTTTAGAAAAAAGAAAAGCTATTTTTAAAGGAAAATAATTTTTTTATCTTCAACGCTAAAATCTAGAGCACATGCGGAAAAGATTTATCCGTAACATATTAGCCATCTGCGTTTTTTTAGCAGCTATACCCAAACTGGAAGCGCAGGAGCCAGTGAATATCGAGCCACATGGATTTGCATTGGGCTTTAACTTTGGAATGACAGATCTATGGGGCAATGTAGGCACACAATCTATCCTGGATCACTATTACAACAAAAGTTACTGGGGCAATACCCACTACATGGGTGGCCTATATGCACGTTATTGCATACATCCGGCGCTAGCAATAAGATTAGGTGCAAGCTATGGAACATTGTACGCAACAGACGACTGGAACTATGCGCAGGCAATCAAGTCTACCAATATGGGCACAGACGCATTTCAGCGTTATATGCGTGGGCAGGATATAAAAGACAATATATGGGAAGGAGATCTACTTTTTGAATTCAACCCGTTGAGACTTGATGCGCATAGCAAAGTAGCTCACAAAGCAGGTCAGCCTGAATTGCTTTTTGGCGTTGGATATTTCCACTTCAAACCTTTCAGCACGTGGACGAGCCGCGAAACAGGTATATCTCAATATGTAAATATTTCTGATCTGCACCTTGATGGGAATGGTTTCCCCGGCGGACCTGCGCCTTGGGATCTATGGCAAATAACTGTTCCTTTAGGTATTGGCTGGCATTGGGATATCGGAGACCATGTGAATCTTGGAGTTGAATACCTGTGGCATTACACTATGATCAACTATCTTGACGGCGGCGTTTCCGGAACTTATGTTGATCCGGCTACATTCGATAAGAACCTGCCTCCGAACCAGGCTTATATAGCCAAAGAAATGGAAGACAAAACATGGACAAAAGGTTATGTAGGCCCTTATTCTTCAAAAGATCTGAGAGGCAATCCGGGTGTTAATAACTCATTTTCCTCTATTTCAGTCAGTGCTTATTACAGATTTAAAGTACACTCTACACCATGGTGGGGCGGAGAATGATATAAATTATAAAAAAAATCATGGAGCGGTATGAGAATGCCGCTCTTTTTTTAGTACTAATCCAATCTATTCTATATAATTATCAATGTGCATTATTTATTTGCATTGCGGAAAATAAAATTGAAAAGAATGCACTATTTTCAAACGCCAATAACAAGAGTATGTATGCTTACCTGGAAGGAGATCTAACTTATAAATCTCCGTCTGTTTTATATATGTCGGTAAATGGTATAGGTTATGAAGTGAATATAACATTAAATACCTATAGCAAAGTGCAGCAACTGCAAAAATGCAGGTTGTATACTCATTTACAGATACGTGAAGATGCCTGGGTATTATATGGCTTTGCTGACGAAGATGAACGTGCAACATTCAGACAGTTACTCGGTATCAGCGGAGTGGGCGCTGCAACTGCCCGTATCATATTATCATCGCTTACGCCTAATGAATTAGGGAGTGCCATTGCTAATGAAGATAGCAGGACACTGGAACGGATAAAGGGAATTGGTGCCAAAACGGCACAACGTATTATATTAGAATTAAAAGGGAAATTAATCAGCTCAAAAAATACCGCTTTACAGGCCTCAATACACAATACCAAAGAGGAAGATGCGTTAATTGCATTGGTGAATCTGGGAATCAACAAAGGTTTGGCGGAAGCTGCTATTAAGAAAATAAAAGATACATCTTCATTATCCGTAGAAGAATTAATAAAACAAGCATTGCGTGCGTTATAACGCGCTATAAAACATCAGCTGTTGAAGGGAAAAAGCTATTTTGGATACAAATTTTTGTTTTTTATAGCGCTGGTGGTAGCTATTGCTAATGCTGCTGCCAAAGGTTACAGGCCGCCCTTTGAATATTACAGTCCCGATCCACAGCCCGATACTCCTGCCACTAAGCCAGACACGAATAAATTAAGGTTTCCCATACATGACAAAACGGGAGATCCTATGATTGATAACAGAAACCCTACAGGAATAGACCTGCAAGACCCTTCTGTTATTCAAAAATCGGTTGAATATGATCCAGATTCAGGACGTTATTATTTTAATGAAAAACTAGGAAACGACCTGATAAGGACCCCAACCTATATGACCCAGGATGAATATTTGAAATACCAGGGTCAACAAGATGAGCAAGATTACTGGCAACGCAGGCTTGATGCATTAACACTTTTCAACAAAAAACCCGAATTGCCGCAGATGTATAAGGAAGGCATCTTCGATCGCATATTCGGTGGTAATACAATTTCTGTAAAGCCACAAGGAAATGTGGATGTAACTTTTGGCGGCAACTGGCAAAATATCAAGAATCCAACACTGGTACAACGTGCTCAGAAATATGGCATCTTTAATTTTGACATGCAGATGAATATCAATCTACTTGCAACGGTGGGTGATAAACTGAAGTTGAATATAAGTCAAAATACAAAAGCAACTTTCGATTACCAGAATGTTCAGAAACTTGAGTATACCGGCAAAGAAGATGAGATCATCAAAAAAATAGAAGCGGGTAATATCAGCTTCCCCTTAAAGAGTAACCTGATAAGTGGTGTGCAATCACTGTTTGGTATTAAAACTCAACTACAATTCGGGAAACTATGGGTAACTGCTGTGTTATCTCAACAAAAATCGCAACGTAAAAGCTTAACCATTCAGGGCGGAGCGCAAACACAACAGTTTGCGATAAAAGCCGATAATTATGAAGAGAACAGAGATTTTCTTTTATCACAATACTTTCATGACAACTATGATACCGCATTAAAAAACTTTCCTGTCATTGCATCGCTTGTTACTATCAATAAAATTGAAGTGTGGGTAACCAATAGCACCGGAGCAGTTACCGGCGTCCGTAGCGCACTTTGTTTCCAGGACCTGGGTGAAGGCTATCCTTATGTTACACAATTTTCCAGTCCGGCAAAAAGATTACAAAACAATTTACCTGATAATAATGTAAATACATTATACAGCAGATTACAAAACTCACCTGCGAGGCAAACCAAAACAGCATTTAGCTATGTATCCGCTTCGCTGGGGCTGAAAGCCACACAAGACTTTGAACAAACCACAGCACGCCAGTTAAATTCTTCCGAGTTCTCTTATAACCCGCAGTTAGGTTATATCTCATTGAACACACAAATAAATCCTAGTGACGTGCTAGGTGTGGCATTCAGATATACTTATAATGGGCATGTATACCAGGTAGGTGAATTTGCAGAAGACTTACCACCGGATACAACGAATACCACAGTATTGTTCCTGAAACTATTGAAAGGCACTGCCCCAAATCCAACCTTTCCTATTTGGAAGCTGATGATGAAAAATATTTACGCTCTTGGCGGATTTGGTGTTTCAAAGGATAATTTCTTATTAAATATCTTTTATCAAAATCCGGGGGGTGGTGAAACACGTTATTTGCCTGAAGGTCCAAGCGCAGGTGTACCATTACTTACTGTACTGAATCTTGACCGACTTAATGCACAAAACCAGCCCCAGCCGGATGGGGTATTCGACTTTGTGGATGGTATTACCATTAATACTCAACAAGGAAAAGTTATATTTCCAACGCTGGAGCCTTTTGGACGTGATCTGACCGGTGCAGTTGGAAATAATGTGCAATTGCAGCGTAAGTATCTCTACACCCAGCTATATGACTCAACAAAAACCATAGCGCAGGAAAACCAGGCCCAGGATAGGTATATCATGCGGGGCTCGTATAAATCATCAACTTCTTCGGAAGTATTCTTAGGCGGCTTTAATATCCCCCCGGGATCGGTAGTAGTAACGGCAGGAGGGCAAAAGCTTGTCGAAAACCAGGACTATCAAATTGACTATGGATTAGGGAGGCTTAAAGTATTAAATACCGGTATCCTTAATTCAGGCGTGCCTATTAATATCCAATATGAGGACAATTCAACTTTCGGATTCACCCAACAAAACTTCATGGGTGCCCGGCTGGATTATTATCTGAACAAACATTTAACGTTAGGTGGTACGTTCATGCATCTTACTGAAAGGCCATTCACACAAAAAGTAACATTTGGTGATGATCCAATTAGTAATACGGTACTTGGTGTTGATGCTAATTATCAATCAGAATTCCCTGCCCTAACTAAAGCATTGGACAAGCTTCCTGTATATTCTACCACAGCACCATCCTTTATCAATGCATCTGGCGAAGCTGCAGCATTGGAACCAGGACACCCAAAGCAAATAAATGCATTGGACAAAGAAGGGTCTGTATATATAGACGATTTTGAAGGCGCTACCAGCGCATACGATATGAAATTGCCTGCTATCTCGTGGACATTAAGCTCTACACCATTTGGAGCACACGACAAAAATGGCAATACTCTTTTTCCTGAGGCAGGCGCTGATGATCAATTGATAAGCGGCAGCAACAGGGCAAAGCTTGCATGGTATTTTATAGAGCCTACCCTTGTGGACCCAGCAGGCGGAGTGCCATCGTACGTAAAAAATGATCCCAATCAACACTATATAAGACTTGTGCAGCAAACGGATGTTTTCCCCACCGGATCGTATCAAACATTACAAACTTCATTAAGCACCTTAGACCTTGGCTATTATCCAAATGAAAGAGGCCCATATAATTTTGATGCAACCAATATTGATAAAAATGGGCTCCTATTAAATCCACAAGGAAGATGGGGTGGCATAGAACGGCCCATAGATAATACAGACTTTGAACAATCGAACGTAGAGTATATACAATTTTGGGTAATGGATCCTTTTATCAATAATCCTAATAGCAAAGGAGGATCACTATATTTCAATCTAGGGGATGTTTCCGAAGATGTATTAAAAGACTCAAGGCTGTTCTTCGAAAATGGCATTCCCTATCCTTACGATTCAACTCAACTTGACACTACTATATGGGGTGTTGTTCCAAGATTTGCCCAGCAGATAACCCGCGCATTTAATAATGACCCCAATGCAAGGGCGGTGCAGGATGTGGGATATGATGGGCTGAATAATGTACAGGAAGCAACCAATTACAGAAAATTTTTAGCTGCTGTAAATGGTAAACTTTCCACTACAGCATATAATCAGTTACAGAGTGACCCATCGAGCGATGACTATCATTATTTCCTTGGCTCCGACTATGATGCAGCCAACCTCGGTGTATT